>JABDRK010000269.1 GCA_013041785.1 Eudoraea sp. | reverse complement strand
ACAACCTCCGATCCCGCTGAATTTCGGGCCTACCGGAGAGGCATAAAAGAAAAACCCAGGATTTAAATCCTGGGTTTTTCTTTTATGCCTCTCCGGTAGGCCCGAAATTCAGCGGGATCGGAGGTTGTTCATAATCCTTGATGGTTCCATGGGCTTTTTCAAACCGACTCACATTGTCATTGAGTGCTTTAAGGAACTTCTTGGCGTGCTGAGGAGTCAGGATTACCCTGCTCTTCACCTTTGCCTTGGGAGCCCCCGGCATCATGCTAATGAAATCGACCACAAATTCAGAAACGGAATGGTTAATTATTGCCAGGTTGGAATATACCCCTTCGGCCATCTTCTCATCCAGTTCTATATTGATTTGCTTCTGTTTTTGTTCCTTTTCAGCCATGTATCCTTAGAATTTCAGCTCTTCTTTACGTGCCATAATCTCATCGTATTCCTCTTTGGAACCTACAATGATATCTTCATAGTCGCGCATACCCGTACCGGCAGGGATCTTATGTCCAACGATCACGTTTTCCTTAAGCCCTTCCAGGGTATCCACTTTTCCGCTTACGGCAGCCTCGTTCAATACCTTGGTCGTTTCCTGGAAGGAAGCGGCTGAGATAAAGGATTTGGTTTGCAGTGAAGCCCGTGTGATCCCCTGAAGGATAGGTGTTGCAGTCGCTGCCACGGCATCGCGGCCAGTAACCACATTCTTATCTTCCCGTTTCAGGATGGAATTTTCGTCACGCAATTCCCGGGCAGATATGATCTGACCAGGTTTCAGGTTTTCGGAATCCCCGGCATCCTCTACTACCTTCATACCAAAAATCTCGTCATTCTCGCGGATAAATTCATCCTTATGAACGAGTTGGTTTTCCAGGAAGTGGGTATCTCCGGAATCTTCAATCCTGACTTTACGCATCATTTGACGTACTACTACCTCAAAATGCTTATCGTTAATCTTCACCCCCTGGAGACGGTATACTTCCTGTACTTCATTCACCAGGTACTGCTGCACAGCCGAAGGCCCTTTAATAGACAGGATATCCTCCGGAGTAATAGAACCATCCGAAAGCGGCATTCCTGCCCGGACATAATCATTTTCCTGAACCAGGATCTGGTTAGAAAGTTTTACCAGGTATTTCTTGATCTCGCCGGATTTGGCTTCGATAATGATCTCACGGTTACCCCGTTTAATCTTTCCAAATGAAACCACTCCGTCAATCTCAGATACCACGGCCGGATTGGAAGGATTACGTGCTTCGAAAAGCTCGGTTACCCTTGGCAAACCTCCGGTAATATCCCCTGCTTTCGCAGATTTTCTTGGGATTTTTACCAGAATCTTTCCTTCTTTGATCTTCTCATTATCGTCTACCATTAGGTGAGCGCCAACGGGAAGGTTGTAAGATCTCAAGACCTCATCCTTGGTGTTTTTGATCAACAGGGTAGGGATCAGTTTTTTGTTTCGGGATTCCGAAATCACTTTTTCCTGGAATCCGGTTTGTTCATCGATCTCCACCTGATAGGTTACCCCTTGTTCTACATTCTCATAGGAAATTTTACCCGTAAATTCTGAAACAATAACACCGTTGTAGGGATCCCACTGGCAAATGGTATCGCCAGATTTCACTTTCTGTCCATTCTTAATGAACAATTGGGAACCGTAGGGAATATTATTGGTGCTCAGGGTAATTCCTGTTTTAGCATCTACCAGTTTAACTTCAGAAGTCCTGGAAATCACAATGTTGACTGGTTTGCCTTCGCTATTTTCTCCCTTAACCATTCTCAGGTCTTCGATCTCAGCAACCCCGTCAAACTTGGCCTGTAACTTATTGTCTTCCGAAATGTTTCCGGCAATACCACCTACGTGGAAGGTACGCAAGGTAAGCTGTGTTCCCGGCTCCCCGATAGACTGGGCGGCCACCACACCTACGGCCTCACCGCGTTGTACCATCTTGTTGGTAGCGAGGTTCCGTCCGTAGCACCTGGCACAAATTCCTTTGGAGGCTTCACAGGTAAGTGCAGATCGCACTTCTACGCTTTCAATTGGCGAAGCTTCAATCTTCTTCACATCCACTTCCATGATCTGTTGCCCGGCTTCGACAATCACCTCTTCAGTAAGCGGGTTGAATACATCGTGTAAGGCTACCCTTCCAAGGATTCGTTCCCCAAGGGTTTCTACAACTTCCTCATTCTTCTTCAGGGCTTCTACTTCAATACCCCGCAGTGTTCCGCAATCATCGATGTTTACAATAACATCCTGGGAAACATCTACCAAACGACGGGTAAGATACCCGGCATCAGCTGTTTTCAAAGCGGTATCAGCAAGTCCTTTACGCGCTCCGTGTGTAGAGATAAAATACTCCAGGATGGAAAGTCCTTCCTTAAAATTAGACAGGATGGGGTTTTCAATGATCTCCCCTCCACCGGCTGTAGATTTCTTAGGCTTGGCCATAAGTCCACGCATCCCGGTAAGCTGCCTGATTTGTTCCTTGGAGCCCCGTGCACCTGAATCGAGCATCATGTATACTGAATTGAACCCTTGCTGATCTTCGCGGATTCGTTTCATGGCCAACTCGGTTAGCATGGCATTGGTTGAAGTCCATACATCAATAACCTGATTATAGCGCTCATTATTGGTGATAAGCCCCATGTTATAGTTCATCATGATGCCGTCTACCTGTTGGTTGGCATCATCAATCATATCGTGTTTCTCTTCCGGAATAATGATATCACCCAGGCTAAAGGAAAGACCTCCTTTAAAGGCGAAATCATAGCCCATAGTCTTGATCTTATCCAGGAATTCCGCAGTAGTGGGAACGTCTGTCACAGCCAGGATCCTACCAATAATATCTCGCAGGGATTTCTTGTTTAGTACCGCATTTACAAAACCAGCCTGTTCCGGTACTACCATATTAAAGAGCACCCTTCCCACTGTGGTTTCGATGATCTGGTTTACGAGCTCTCCTTCTTCATTAAAATCCTTGGTCCGGACTTTGATTCCGGCATTCAGGGCTACACGGCCTTCATTAAAGGCAATTACTACCTCTTCATCAGAATAAAAGGTGATTCCTTCCCCCTTAACGGGCACTTCTTTCGTGGATTTACGTTCTTTGGTCATATAGTACAACCCAAGAACCATATCCTGAGAAGGTACGGTAATCGGCGAACCATTTGCCGGGTTCAGGATATTGTGGGACGCCAGCATAAGCAGCTGCGCTTCCAAAATAGCCTCAGGACCCAGGGGCAGGTGAACTGCCATCTGGTCACCATCAAAATCCGCGTTAAAGGCCGTACATACTAATGGGTGCAGGCGGATTGCCTTCCCTTCGATTAACCTTGGCTGGAATGCCTGTATACCCAAACGGTGAAGTGTGGGGGCCCTGTTCAAAAGTACAGGGTGTCCTTTAAGGACATTTTCCAGAATATCCCATACCACAGGTTCTTTCTTGTCAATAATCTTTTTGGCCGACTTAACTGTCTTTACAATCCCGCGTTCGATCAATTTTCTGATCACGAATGGCTTGTAAAGCTCTGCAGCCATATCTTTTGGCAGCCCGCATTCATAAAGTTTCATCTCCGGACCTACCACAATAACGGATCGTGCAGAGTAATCCACCCTTTTCCCCAGCAGGTTTTGTCGGAAACGGCCCTGTTTTCCTTTCAGGGAATCCGAAAGGGATTTTAAAGGTCGGTTCGACTCGGTTTTCACGGCCGAAGCTTTTCGTGTATTGTCAAAAAGGGAATCCACAGATTCCTGAAGCATCCTTTTTTCATTACGAAGAATTACTTCAGGAGCTTTGATTTCCATCAAACGCTTCAATCGGTTGTTTCGGATGATCACCCTTCTGTACAGGTCGTTCAAATCCGAGGTAGCAAAACGTCCACCATCCAGCGGTACCAATGGCCTCAGTTCCGGCGGAATTACAGGAATAACTTTCATGATCATCCATTCCGGGCGATTTTCCCTGTTATTCTGAGCCTCGCGCAAGGCTTCCACTACCTGAAGCCTTTTAAGGGCTTCGGTTTTACGCTGCTTGGAAGTTTCATTGTTGGCTTTGTGGCGCAACTGATAGGAAAGCTCTGTCAGGTCGATCCTGGAGAGCAGTTCAATCAGACATTCAGCCCCCATTTTTGCAATAAACTTATTTGGGTCTGAATCTTCCAGATACTGATTCTCAGGCGGAAGTGTATCCAGGATATTCAGGTATTCCTCTTCGGTAAGGAAGTCCATTTTCTGGATTTCCTCTTCTTCGGGGCCTTTGGCCAAACCGGGTTGAATCACCACATACCTTTCGTAATAGATGATCATATCCAGTTTTTTGGAAGGTAATCCCAGCAGGTATCCAATCTTATTGGGTAAGGAACGGAAGTACCAGATATGCGCTACGGGTACCACAAGGTTGATATGGCCTACCCGGTCACGCCTTACTTTTTTCTCCGTCACCTCCACACCACAGCGGTCACATACAATACCCCTGTAGCGGATACGCTTATACTTCCCGCAGGCACATTCATAGTCCTTAACAGGTCCGAAGATCCGCTCGCAGAACAAGCCATCACGCTCGGGTTTGTGCGTACGGTAGTTAATGGTTTCCGGCTTAAGTACTTCTCCTCTTGATTCGGCAAGGATGGCTTCCGGGGAAGACAGGCCGATGGAGATCTTGTTAAACCTTTTTATTGCTGTATTATCTTTTAGTCTAGCCATTACAGTATGGTGATAGTGTTTTTATCGTGTAATTCAATAACTTCTTTTACTCTTCCAGGCGGATATCCAAGCCCAATCCTTTGAGCTCGTGCATCAATACATTGAAAGATTCTGGCAATCCAGGTTCTGGCATAGATTCGCCTTTAACAATGGACTCATAGGTCTTGGCCCTACCAATCACATCATCAGACTTCACTGTAAGGATCTCCCTGAGGGTTGCGGAAGCTCCATAAGCCTCCAGGGCCCAAACTTCCATCTCCCCGAAACGCTGTCCACCGAACTGGGCTTTTCCACCCAATGGTTGCTGCGTGATCAAAGAGTAAGGTCCTATGGATCTGGCATGCATCTTATCGTCTACCATATGGCCCAGTTTTAACATATAGATCACCCCAACCGTAGCAGGCTGATCGAAACGTTCCCCGGTACCTCCATCGTACAGATAGGTATGCCCGAACTGTGGAATCCCTGCTTCTTGCGTTATCCCATCAATCTCCTCCATGGTAGCCCCATCGAAGATAGGCGTGGCGTACTTAGTGCCGGCCTTCTGGCCTGCCCAACCCAATACGGTCTCATAGATCTGTCCTATATTCATCCTGGAAGGTACCCCAAGCGGGTTCAGTACAATATCCACGGGGGTTCCGTCTTCGAGGAAAGGCATGTCTTCCTGACGGACAATTCTGGCCACAATACCTTTGTTTCCGTGTCGGCCCGCCATTTTGTCTCCAACCTTAAGCTTACGCTTTTTGGCGATGTATACTTTGGCGAGTTTCATAATTCCGGCAGGTAGTTCATCCCCGACGGAAATTGTAAACTTATCCCTTCTCAGGTTCCCCTGAAGGTCGTTTAGCTTGATCTTGTAGTTGTGGAGCAGGTCGGCCACCAAGTCGTTAGTCGCCTTGTCTGTTGTCCAGCTACCTCCCACCAGGTGGGCAAAATCATCAACTGCATTCAACATCTTGATGGTGTACTTCTTGCCTTTGGGGAGCACTTCCTCACCCAGGTCGTTCAGCACGCCCTGAGAGGTCTTCCCGCTTATCAGGCTAAAGAGTTTTTCCACCAACACATCTTTAAGCTCCTGGAATTTTACCTCGTAGTCCAGTTCCAGTTTGTTGATTGCCTCTTTATCTTCAGATCGCTTACGCTTGTCTTTGATCGACCTGGAGAAAAGCTTCTTATCAATAACCACCCCGCGCAGTGAAGGTGAAGCTTTTAGCGAAGCATCCTTAACATCCCCGGCTTTATCACCAAAAATGGCCCGGAGGAGTTTTTCTTCAGGTGTAGGGTCTGATTCTCCTTTAGGTGTAATCTTTCCAATTAGAATATCACCAGGTTTAACTTCAGCACCAATGCGGATCATACCGTATTCATCCAGGTCCTTGGTGGCCTCTTCAGATACGTTAGGGATATCATTGGTAAGTTCTTCCACACCTAGTTTGGTGTCTCGTACTTCCAGGGCATATTCGTCTATATGGATGGAAGTAAATATATCTTCCCGAACCACTTTTTCAGAGATTACGATGGCATCCTCAAAATTGTATCCCTTCCATGGCATAAAGGCCACTTTCAGGTTCCTTCCAAGCGCCAGCTCTCCGGTTTCGGTAGCATAACCCTCACAAAGTACCTGACCCTTTTTAACCTTGGCCCCTTTCTTGACAATCGGTTTCAGGTTAATACAGGTACCCTGGTTTGTTTTGCGGAATTTGACCAACTTATAGGTTTTAGAATCCTCCTCAAAGCTTACCAGACGTTCTTTATCGGAACGCTTGTATTTGATGATGATCTTTTCGGAATCAACATATTCCACAACGCCGTCTCCTTCTGCATTGATCAAAACCCTGGAATCAGAGGCAACCTGCCGCTCCAGTCCGGTACCCACAATTGGGGATTGCGGCCTAAGCAGAGGAACCGCCTGCCGCATCATGTTGGATCCCATCAAAGCCCTGTTCGCATCATCGTGCTCCAGGAAAGGGATTAAAGATGCAGAGATGGAAGCAATCTGGTTAGGGGCAACGTCCGTGTAATTTACCTCTTTGGGGTCCACTAGCGGGAAATCGCCTTCCTCCCTTGCAATAACCTTTTCATCCTCAATAGCCCCATTCTTTTTGAGTGGAATATTGGCCTGAGCAATCTTCATGCCTTCTTCCTCCTCAGCACTCAGGTAGGTGTAGTTTTTGGTATCCACTACCCCTTTTTCAACTTTGCGATATGGTGTTTCCAGGAAGCCCAGTGGATTCACTTTAGCGAATACCGAGAGGGAAGAAATTAACCCGATATTAGGTCCTTCCGGGGTTTCAATCGGACAAAGTCGACCGTAGTGGGTGTAGTGTACGTCCCGTACTTCAAATCCAGCACGTTCCCTGGACAAACCACCAGGCCCTAAGGCAGACAGACGCCTTTTATGGGTGATCTCCGCAAGGGGATTGGTCTGGTCCATAAACTGGGACAACTGGTTGGTCCCGAAAAAGGAGTTGATGACCGAAGACAGTGTTTTGGCGTTAATCAGGTCGATGGGTGTAAACACCTCATTATCCCTGACGTTCATTCGTTCCCGGATGGTACGAGCCATACGAGCCAGTCCTACACCAAACTGTGAGGAAAGTTGTTCCCCAACGGTCCTTACCCTCCTGTTTGAAAGGTGGTCTATATCATCAATCTCAGCTTTGGAATTTATCAGCTCGATGAGATATTTGATGATGGTGATGATATCTTCTTTTGTTAGTACCTGCTTGTCCATTCCTATATCCAGGCCTAACTTCTTATTCATACGATATCGACCTACTTCTCCCAGGTTGTAACGCTGGTCTGAAAAGAAGAGTTTGTCGATAATTCCACGAGCCGTTTCTTCATCTGGCGGTTCGGCATTACGCAACTGCCGGTAAATATGCTCTACAGCTTCCTTTTCCGAGTTGGTCGGGTCTTTCTGCAGCGTATTGTGAATAATGGCATAGTCGCTCTGTGCATTGTTTTCTTTATGGAGCAGGACGGTTTTCACATCGGTTTCCAGGATCACATCGATATGTTCCTTCTCCAGTACGGTATCCCGATCGAGTACGATTTCGTTTCGTTCAATCGAAACCACTTCCCCGGTATCTTCATCCACAAAATCTTCGTGCCAGGTATTGAGCACCCGTGCAGCCAGTTTACGGCCCAGAATTTTCTTCAATCCGGTTTTCGTAACCTTCACCTCTTCTGAGAGGTCGAAGATTTCGAGAATGTCCTTATCACGCTCATATCCAATCGCGCGGAACAGTGTGGTTACCGGTAATTTTTTCTTACGGTCGATATACGCGTACATCACGCTATTGATATCCGTAGCAAACTCAATCCAGGAGCCTTTGAAAGGGATTACCCTGGCCGAGTACAATTTGGTTCCATTGGCATGGAAGGATTGTCCGAAGAAAACCCCTGGTGAACGGTGCAGCTGAGAAACCACAACCCGTTCTGCCCCGTTGATCACAAACGTACCACTTGGGGTCATATACGGAATCGTTCCGAGGTATACATCCTGAACGATGGTCTCGAAATCCTCGTGCTCCGGATCGGTACAATACAGTTTTAGCCTGGCTTTCAGGGGAACACTGTAGGTAAGACCGCGTTCGATACATTCCTGAATGGAATATCGGGGTGGGTCTATAAAATAATCCAGGAATTCCAGCACAAACTGGTTCCGGGTGTCGGTAATTGGAAAATTTTCCATGAAGGTATTGTACAAACCTTCATTGCCCCTTGCGTCAGACTTCGTTTCAAGCTGGAAGAAATCCTGAAATGATTTAATCTGAATGTCCAAGAAATCCGGGTATTCCGGTATGTTCTTAGCGGATGCAAAATTTATTCTCTCAATCGGTTTAGTGAACATCTATGGACAAGTTTTTGATCGTGAATACTCAAACGGGTGGTATATTCCTTCATATACCCAATATAAAAGGGTTTAGGCCTAGCCACCAAAAGGCGGAAGACCTAAACCAAAACCATATGGTCGTAGCTATTATTTAAGCTCAACTTCTGCTCCTGCTTCTTCCAATGATTTTTTGATACCTTCAGCTTCGTCTTTAGCGATACCTTCCTTAACGGCTTTAGGAGCGCTATCAACGATGTCTTTGGCGTCTTTCAGTCCGAGACCAGTTAATTCCTTAACCAGCTTAACAACTGCCAGTTTGGAAGCTCCAGCGGCTTTGAGGATAACATCAAATTCTGTTTGCTCTTCAGCTGCTTCAGCTTCACCACCTCCGGCTGCACCACCTGCTACTGCAACAGCAGCTGCGGCTGGCTCAATGCCATACTCTTCTTTTAATATATCGGCTAATTCATTAACCTCTTTTACAGTTAAGTTAACCAATTGTTCTGCGAAATCTTTTAAATCTGCCATTTTTACTATCGTTTAAAAAAAATTTTAATTATTGTGTATTAAAGTGCGTACAAATTATTTTTCGGAAAGGGTTTTCAGGATGCCGGCCAGTTTTCCACCTCCGGATTTGAGTCCGGAAATAACGTTCTTAGCAGGCGATTGCAGCAATGCAATAATATCACCGATTACCTCTTCCTTGGATTTGATATTTACCAGGGTCTCTAATTTATCGTCCCCAACAAAAATCGCCTCCTCTACAAAAGCCCCTTTTAATAAGGGCTTGTCTGACTTCTTCCTGAAGTTTTTGATCAGTTTAGCAGGTGCATTACCTGTTTCCGAAAACATCAGGGAAGTATTTCCCTTCAATACTTCTGGCAGTTCCCCAAACTCCTTTTCAGAAGCTTCCATGGCTTTTGCCAGCAGGGTGTTCTTTACTACCGAAAGTTTGATATTGGCCTTAAAAGCCGCACGCCTCAATGATGAGGTGGTCGACGCATCAAGACCGGATATGTCTGCCAGATAAATCGTGGCATTTTCAGCCAACTGCGCAGTCAAATCCTCAATAACGTTTGCTTTTTCTTCTCTAGTCATGATTTACACGATTACAGTTAAACTGTTTTTGGATCTAATTGCACACTGGGGCTCATGGTACTGGACATATAAATGCTCTTCATGTACACCCCTTTGGCGGCAGCAGGTTTCATTTTATTTAAGGTATCGAGCAACTCCTTGGCGTTGCCAGCGATCTTTTCTGCAGGGAATGATGCTTTGCCAATAGCGGCATGCACGATCCCGGCCTTGTCTACCTTAAAATCAATTTTACCAGCTTTCACATCAGCAACAGCCTTAGCTACGTCCATGGTTACGGTTCCCGTCTTGGGGTTTGGCATCAGACCTCTCGGTCCAAGGATCCGCCCCAGGGGTCCCAATTTACCCATCACGCTGGGCATGGTGATGATAACGTCTACATCGGTCCATCCGCCCTTGATTTTGTCAAGGTATTCATCGAGACCCACATAGTCTGCACCTGCCTTTTCGGCGTCTGCTTCTTTAT
>JABDRK010000432.1 GCA_013041785.1 Eudoraea sp. | reverse complement strand
GCTTTAGTGGGAGCGGATTTTTTGGACTCCAAAAAGAGCGATTTAAGGCAGTTTTTGAGGCCAATGATCTACGAATTCCAGCCATGCATACTGATCTGGACACACTGGAAAACCATTTGGAATCCCTGGCAGATGCGGCCAATTTTTTAGGGGTCAAATATGTTATCCTGCCAGCGATCCCCGAAGAACGCAGGAAGAACCTGGACGATTACAAGGTTATAGCCGATAGTTTCAACACCATTGGATGGAACGCTCGTAAATTAGGGGTCAAATTTGCCTACCACAATCACGGATATGGGCTAAGTGAAATGGAAGGGGAAATTCCATTCGAACTGCTTATGGAGCACACAGATCCCAAAGCGGTTTATCTTGAAATGGATCTATTCTGGACAGTTGCTGGAAGGGCGGATCCCATAGCCTATTTAAAAAAATACAAGAACCGCTACCGGTTACTACACGTCAAAGACATGGCCCAACTCCAGCATTTTGCCGGAGACGGTGGGGATCCAGCGCAATGGATAGCCCTATTTCCCAATATGACTTCCGCTGGAAGCGGCGTATTAGATTTACCGAATATCCTTGCCATAGCAAGAAAAAGTGGGGTAAAACATTTCTTTATCGAGCAGGATATGGTGAAACAACCGGAAGTTGCCTTAAAAACAAGCCTGGCCTACCTTAGTACTCTGGATATCTAGATCAATATATTTTCTGATGAAGCATTTATTACGTTACCTGAGCCTTACCCTTCTTGTTGGACCCATGACTTATGGACAACTTTTATTAAAGCCCGACCAGGTCTTTGACGGAACCGAAATGCACAGCAACTGGGTGGTGCTGGTGGAAGGGAAAACGATTTCCTATGCCGGTCCACTTGCCGCTTTGCAAATACCAAGAGGGACGGTTGAAAAAGATCTGGGAGGCATGACCCTTATGCCTGGGCTGATCGAGGGACATTCACACCTGTTGTTGCATCCCTACGACGAGACGCCGTGGAATGACCAGGTCCTGAAAGAATCCCCGGTGGAAAGAGCAATACGAGGGGTCAATCATGCAAAAGCCTCACTCATGGCCGGGGTAACCACTATGCGCGACCTGGGTTCGGAAGGGGCCGGGTATGCCGATGTAAATCTGAAGCAAAGCATAGAAAAAGGCCTGATCCCCGGACCCAGACTACTGGTCGCAGGTCCGGCTATCGTGGCAACCGGGGCTTATGGCCCTAAGGGCTTCCACGATGGGGTTGAGGTACCGCTTGGGGCGGAACCCACCAGCGGGATTCCCGGGGTGATTGAAACCACACGAAGACAACTGGGGAACGGGGCAGATTTTATAAAAGTTTATGCGGATTACCGCTGGCAGTCCGGGGCTCCCTCCCAGCCCACCTTTTTGCAGGAAGAACTCAATGCCATGGTGTCCACGGCAACTTCAGCGGGGAGTTATGTGGTTGCCCATGCCAGCACCCCTGAAGGGATGAAACGGGCTGTATTGGCCGGGGTGGAAACTATTGAACATGGTGATGGGGGTACTGTTGAAGTATTTAGACTGATGAAAGAAAAAGGAGTGGTCCTTTACCCCACCTTGGCGGCTGGGGATGCCGTGGAACAATACGCCGGCTGGGAAAAAGGCAGGCAACCGGATACTGAACGGATCCGAAGAAAAAAAGCCTCTTTTAAGCTGGCACTGCAATCGGGGGTGACCATTGGCTTTGGTGGCGATGTAGGCGTCTATTCCCATGGGGAGAACTATCGTGAGCTGGAACTGATGGCGGAGTACGGCATGCAACCCATAGAGGTGCTGCGGGCAGCTACTTCGATAAATGCGAGGACCTTCCACCTGGAAAAGCTGGGGGAAATCAAAAAGGGGTTTATTGCCGACCTTATCGCTGTTCAGGGTGATCCAGCCAGGGACATAAATTCAATACTTAATGTGCAATTAGTCCTGCAAGCAGGCAAGATAATTAAGGAATAAGACTACCTAATAACCAGCAAGCTCAATTAAATTTTCAGGGGATTTACTGCTTAATTCAAGGATATCCAATTCTGATTTGGCCATGGCTTTACGGATCAAAAAATGACCAGCTCTGTACCCGATCGCCCTGCGCCCGTCAGGATGCTCAAACATCCAATCGCGGTAGCTTGCATTTTTGGGTAGTACCAGAATCTCTTTCATCCATGCATCTCCTTCTTCTGGCACACCATTAGCTTCGAATGAAGCCCCTGCATAGTTTTCAGCAAATACTACCGCAAGTCCTTCATTAACAGCTGCTGTATCTATCCCCGGTCCGTATTTATTATCCTGTATGGCCCATCCACGTGAGAGGTGATGGAATTCGTGATACACTGTAGATTTTAGACCATCTAGAATTGCCGCGTCAATTCCTCCAGGGTAGACATGGGATATCTGAATGAGCACTAAAGGAGGTTCATTAGTTTCCGTTCTGCCCGTAACGCCACCTACCACGTCAAGGTCCCAATCCACTAGTTCTAATTCAACTCTAATTCCTTCAGGGAGTGTGGGTAGCAGCTTTCGAATATCAGCTTCAGACTCAAATATAATTTTACTTATCTGCTCCTTTTGTTCCTTGTTAAAGGTCTGTTCTCCGTCCTTGTAAATAATTTCAACTGGACTATCTTCTTCTGTATAATCTGAAATTATATCAAAACCCGTAAACCAAAAAGGTATTAGCAGGGCCATAATTTTTAGTATCATCATTATTACCTTTTATATTAAGACGCTAGAACTTAAAAAATGTTACCCATGGACACCTATAGCAGACCTGCACCCAGGGCCAGAGATAAAAGTATCAGCATAATAGCCACGGTAATCTGCAGGAATTTCAAGGTTACTTTTTTAAGGAGTTTCAGCCCCAGGTAGGCCCCGGCCACTGCCGATAGGGTGGCGCTGATTACCAAAACCAGATTATCCGTTAGTCCGGATTGGTCCATGCGCGTGGCATAGACACTGAGACGGGTAAAGTCCACAAAAGTGGAGACCACAACTGCGGTGCCGATAAAAGCTTCCTTAGTAAGCCCTGCTTTAATCAGGAACGCACTCCGCAAAGCGCCCTGGTTCCCGGACAGTCCCCCAAAGAATCCACTGAGCATTCCCCCTATGGGCAATTTATCTTTACCGAACTGCAATCTTTGAAAATACGGGATCAGGTCCCAGGAGGCAAAGATCAGCAGCAGCATAGAGATCACAAATTTGACCGGAAAGACAAAGAATGTCTTGCCAAACATTTCATATTCAAAAAGCGGTTGGGCATCGGGGATGCGCAGCAACACCCAGGCCCCAATAAAGGAAAAGATGACTGCCGGGATTCCAAAGCGAAGCAGTACTCCCTTGTCTGCTTTCCTGCCCACCAGGAAGATCTTAAAAACATTATTGAAGAAATGTACTACCCCGGTTAGTGCTATGGCCAGTTCTACCGGAAAGAACAGCATAAAAACCGGAGTAAGGATGGTCCCCAGACCAAAACCGGAAAAGAAAGTCAGGATAGCGACCAGAAAAGCTACAATGCAGATAAGTATGTATTCCATGAACGCCTGGGAGATTATTTATCGACTGCTTGTCTATATGAATTCTTACTTCACATTTTGTTTAGTTTCAAACCCTTGATCCAGAAAATATCAGAATCAAAAAAGACCAGCTGATCGGGACCGGTTTCCCCATTGGTGTTTCCGGCGGCAGGTTGCTGTATCCGTGCACGGGTTTTTGAAAAATCCAGGATGCGGTCTTCATCGAAGTCTTCCTCCTTGTCTACCACAAAGAACACCTGATTCCCATTAACACGCCATTTTC
>JABDRK010000428.1 GCA_013041785.1 Eudoraea sp. | reverse complement strand
ATGGTCAGAAGGCCCTACCCCGGATTCTTTCAGGACCAGCTTAAAATCGGTATTTAGGGCGTTCAGGGATTGTGTCCATACCGGTGCCGGCCCTGTGCCACTTACAGACAGGGAGCTGTCTGCCCTTAGCCGGCCCACCATATCCATGTTTAACATGTAGTTCACCTTAGACAGGTCTATGGTGGAATTCTTTACAAAGTAGTTTGATCCCAATAGGCCTTGTTCTTCCCCGGAGAAAGAGATAATGAGATAGTTGTTCCCTTTATGTTTTGTCCTGAGGGAATCTGCCAGCTGCAGCATAATGGCCACCCCGCTGGCATTGTCATCGGCCCCGTTGTGTATCTGGGGCTCTTCACCCCGGTACAAAGAGCCTTGTCCCCCCATGCCCAGGTGGTCAAAATGAGCGCCGATGACCACGGTATTCTCTGCCTGGTTATCGATATACCCGATAACATTGGTTCCCGTAATCGTGCCATCCCCTGCTGAGGTGTATTCTACTTCCTTGTGGGGGTCGGTTTTGGGTTTAAAGGTGAAGGTTTGGTAATAAGTGCCTGCATTCCCTTTGGGTTCCAGGCCCAGGTCTTGCATGCGTTTTTGCAGATAGGCTGCAGCGGTGAGCTCCCCCTGGGTTCCGGGTTCCCGGCCAGCCAGGGAATCATTAGCCAGTACGGCTACATCATCTTCCAGGCTTACAGGGGTTGGTTTTTCTGATTTACAGGAAAAAAACAGGGCAAGAATTACGGCAAGAAGTACACTATTCCTCATATTTGCGATTATTTTTGCACAAAATTAGACATCTTATGAGAATTATCCTTGTAATTATAGGCTTATCCCTGGTATTTAGTTGTAAAAGCGAACCTAAAAAGGAAAATACGGAATCACCAGCGACAGAATCGCTGATGGCTGGGTCTGATACACTGATCTATCCCGAGGAAAAGCATTTCAAATCCATCAGGCAGGTCACCTTTGGAGGAGACAACGCAGAAGCCTACTGGAGTTTTGACGACAGTATGATGGTCTTTCAATCGAACAATAAAAACTGGGGGATGGAATGCGACCAGATGTTCCTGATGCAGGTTGGAGATACTTTTCAGGATACAATACCTCCCATGATCAGCACAGGTATGGGCCGAACTACCTGCGCCTATTTCCTGCCCGATAATAAGCACTTCGTTTACGGCTCCACCCACCTGGTAGATCCCAAATGCCCCGAAGTTCCGCTTCGAAAAAACGGAAAGTATGTTTGGCCGGTATACGATTCCTTTGACATTTTTGTTGCCGACCTGGAGGGTAACATTACCGATCAACTTACGGATACGCCCGGTTATGATGCTGAAGCTACAGTATCGCCCAAGGGAGACAAGATTGTATTCACTTCCATGCGCAGTGGCGATCTTGAATTATATACCATGAACCTGGACGGGACAGACGTGAAGCAAATCACGGACGAGCTGGGCTATGACGGCGGGGCTTTTTTCTCGCCGGACGGGACCAAAATCATATTTCGCGCCTCCCGGCCCAAAACCGAGGAAGCTATTGCTGAATACAAAGGGTTGCTTTCACAGGGACTTGTACAACCCACAGAGATGGAGCTGTTCATCTGCAATGCCGATGGTAGCGATCTCAGGCAGCTTACTTTCCTGGGCAACGCCAACTGGAGTCCGTTCTTCCACCCCTCAGGGGAAAAGATCCTTTTTTCGAGCAATTTTGAGGCAGAAAAAGGCTTTCCTTTCAACCTGTATCTGATCGATATAGACGGTAAAAACCTGCAGCGGGTTACCCACGGAAAAACCTTTGATGCCTTTCCGGTATTCTCCAATGATGGTAAGTATCTGGCCTTCTCGAGCAACCGCAACAATGGGGGAACCCGGGACACCAACTTGTTTATTGCCGAATGGCAGGATTAAGGCAGCAAAACGCTATCTTTGCCCTTCCGTTGAAATTGCCGGAAAAAGGAAATGAAAAATATTCGCAACTTTTGTATCATCGCCCATATAGACCACGGGAAAAGTACGCTGGCAGATCGTTTGCTGGACACTACCGGTTCGGTTACTGAGAGGGAAAAGAAAGAGCAGTTGCTGGATAATATGGATCTGGAGCGGGAGCGGGGCATTACCATTAAAAGCCACGCCATACAGATGGAATATACCTACAAGGGAGAGGAATATATCCTTAACCTCATCGACACTCCGGGCCATGTGGACTTTTCATACGAAGTTTCCCGGTCTATCGCTGCCTGTGAAGGGGCGCTTCTTGTGGTTGATGCGGCCCAAAGCATTCAGGCCCAGACCATTTCTAACCTCTACCTGGCGCTGGAAAACGATCTTGAGATCATCCCGGTACTCAACAAAGTAGACCTGCCCAGTGCCAATCCGGAAGAGGTTACCGATGATATTGTTGAGCTCCTGGGTTGTACCCCGGAAGAAGTGATCCCAGCCAGTGCCAAAACCGGAATTGGGATCGAAGAAATTCTGGAGGCCATCATTGAGCGGATACCAGCCCCGCAAGGCAACCCAAACGAACCCTTACAGGCCCTGGTTTTTGATTCAGTATACAATCCTTTTCGCGGGGTGGAGACTTATTTCAGGGTCCTGAACGGGGAAATACGAAAAGGACAAAAAATCAAATTCGTTGCCACAGACAAGACCTATTTCGCGGATGAAGTAGGCACCCTAAAATTAAAACAGCAACCCAAACAATTAATCAGCACAGGAGATGTAGGCTACCTGATTACCGGCATAAAAGATGCGCGGGATGTCAAGGTTGGGGATACAATAACTGATGCGAACAAGCCCACACAGCAGGCAATTGCGGGTTTTGAAGATGTAAAACCCATGGTTTTTGCCGGGATCTACCCGGTGGATACGGAAGACTACGAAGAGCTGCGTTCCTCCATGGAGAAACTACAGCTCAACGATGCCTCCCTGGTCTTTATCCCGGAAAGCAGTGCGGCCCTGGGATTTGGTTTCCGCTGTGGCTTCCTGGGGATGCTCCACATGGAGATCATACAGGAACGGCTGGAACGGGAGTTCGATATGACGGTTATTACCACCGTGCCCAACGTAAGCTATTTTGCCTATTCCACTAAAGAGCCTGATGTCCCCATCATTGTTAACAACCCTTCGGATCTTCCGGAACCTTCTACCCTGGACCGGGTGGAGGAGCCTTATATCAAAGCTTCCGTCATTACCAAGTCCGATTTTGTAGGTAATGTGATGTCGCTCTGTATTGATAAACGCGGGCAAATCACCAACCAAAACTACCTCACCCCGGAGCGGGTAGAGCTCACCTTTGATATGCCCCTGGCCGAAATTGTTTTCGATTTTTACGATCGGCTGAAAACCGTTTCCAAAGGATACGCCTCCTTCGATTACAGTCCGATTGGCATGCGGGTTTCCAAGCTGGTACGTGTGGATATTTTGCTGAATGCCCAACACGTGGATGCCTTGTCGGCCCTGGTCCACTTCGACAATGCCTACCATATCGGAAAGAAAATGTGTGAAAAGCTCAAAGAACTCATCCCGAGGCAGCAATTCGACATCCCGATACAGGCAGCTATAGGGTCCAAGGTCATAGCCCGGGAGACCATCAAGGCGCTGCGAAAAGATGTTACTGCCAAGTGTTATGGCGGGGACATCACGCGAAAGCGAAAGCTCCTGGAAAAGCAGAAAAAGGGGAAAAAGCGCATGCGGCAGGTGGGCAATGTAGAAATCCCTCAGCAGGCCTTTATGGCCGTACTCCGACTGAACGACTAGACCAACTCCTGTTCAATATCGAAAACTCTTCCCATGTAGACCAATTGGGCACCTTCTGGTA
>JABDRK010000400.1 GCA_013041785.1 Eudoraea sp. | reverse complement strand
TCTTATTAAAACTCGGCTATAGTGTAAAGGGAACCACTTCCACCGCCTCCCGATTGACAGATTTGAAATCCAAGGGGGTCTCCCCCTTCCTGATCACAATCAAAGAACAAGAAATCGACGGACCTCTGGATACCTTTTTGGAGGGCATGGATGTGCTGATTGTAAATATCACCCCGGGTCTGAGAAAATCCGAGTCTGGAAATTATGTAGCTAAAATGAAACGCCTTAAATCCCGATTGCAGGAGTCGGTTGTAAATCGTGTGATTTTTGTGAGCAGCACCTCGGTTTACGGAAACCTATCAGGGGAAATACGAGAAACTACGACCCCTCAACCCAGTACAGAAAGTGGCAGGCAATTGCTGGAGGCAGAACAGCTATTTGTAACAGATGACAGCTTAGATACCGCGATAGTGCGTTTTGGGGGCCTGATCGGGCCGGGAAGACATCCGGCCAGACAACTATCTGGCAGGAAAGGATTAAAAAACGGTAACCAGCCCGTAAACCTGATCCATCTTGATGATTGCCTGCATATCCTCACTGCCGTACTTCAACACGGATGGTGGAATATGGTATTTAATGCAGTCTACCCGGAATATCCGTTAAAAAAGGATTACTATACTTCCGAGTGCAAGAAGTTGGGATTGGCTGTACCTGAATATCTGCAAACAGATAAGGTTGAAGGGAAGAAAGTCATCTCTGCTCAATTAGTCGAAAAAGGATATGTTTTTACAACTGGTATTAGCAGTTCCAATAGGGACTAATCTTCTCAATTTTAACCATCTGCCCGAAGTTTTTAAGAGTTTCGCTATCGCATTACCCAAAAAAATATCTTAGTTTTGGCCCACTTTAAAATTTAGGATGATGAAGCGGTTATTATTTCTAGTGTTCTTTTTAGCGGGATTGACCTCCCAGGCGCAGACGAAAAGCGAGTTGATTTCCCATTATGAAGCTTTTTACAATCAGATGCGGCTCCAGGGCGATATCAATGGGGTAATCAACGCACTCACCCATTTGAATGTGCTGGACCCGAATACGCAGAGAAGGGATACCCTGGCTTATGTATATACCAATAGTAATCAGCATGTTCAGGCGCTGAATACCTTGCAAAGCATTGATAAGAACGAAGCAGATTCTGACCTCGCGGTTCAGGTGAAGGCCATATCCCTAAAGGCATTAAATCAGCCTAAAAGGGCTATTGAACATTTCGAAATTCTTTTCCAAAGAAATCCCAATGCTTATCTGGCCTATGAGTTGGCCGACTTAAAGATTCAGGTGGGTGATAACGCCGGGGCAACCACGAATATAGACTATGGTATTGCGAATGCAAAAGACGATATGAAATATGCGTTTTACGAACGGCAGCAACCCTACGAAGTACCTTTAAAAGCGGCCTTGATCCACCTAAAAGGCCTGGCGATATATAATATGGACCGCAACAATATTGATACGGCAATTTCCACCATTGATGAGGCCCTGACAATAGATCCCAATTTCAATCTGGCAAGCCTGAGCAAACAGGCTCTGGAATCCAGGAAACAAAGTCCCGAGGAGAATAAGAATTAGTTTAGCTTTTGGAGCTTAGTCCTCCAGCTCCGCTAATAAATCGCGGAATCCCAGGGCTACGCCATTGGTCCAGCCAAATCCGTCCTGCGTTTCATATTCCCCCCCACCGGAGAGTAGGGAAACGTCTTCAACGTTATATTTCTCCATCATTTTGCCTGTGTTTTCATACACGCGTTCATTCAGGGCGAGCCATCTTTTCATTATCGTCTTGGCCTCTTCCTCATACCCGTAATTGAGTAGTCCTTTTACGGCTATCCATTGCAATGGTGCCCAGCCATTGGGTGCATCCCATTGCTGGCCCGAATCTTTCAAAGTGGTGAGCAGGCCCCCATCCCGAAGAAAATCTGTCATCAAATGATCCCGAACTCCTTTGGCCTGTTCCGGGGTGGCCAGTTTAAAATAGAGCGGAAACGCGCCTGCCAGGGTAAGTTGTCCCATGGTGGAACCTGAGTCCATATGATAGTCGTGGAAGAACTGCATATCGTCATTCCAAAACAAGCTCCGAATGGCCTCTGCCCGCTTGGAAGCCATGTTCAGGTAAAGCTGCTCAGATTCATTGTCTCCCTGCCTGTTGTATCCTTCTGCGATTTCCATTTCCATAAAATACATCAGGCAATTCAGGTCAACCGGCACAATTCGGGAGGTGGCCGTGGAAGCAAAATCCTCCGCTAAAAACCAACGACTACTGAAATCCCATCCTGATGAGGCAGCGGCCCTCAGGTTTACAAAAAGCGCTTCTTTTTCTTCTTCCGTAGGAAGCTCAGCTGCCAGATGCAAATCCTCTTTGTAGGCTTCTGGTCGGGGTGTGGTTCCCATATCCCAGTAGCGATTTAAGATCAGGGTATCTGCTACCTGAGCCAGGTAACGGTATCCCGCATTTCCCTCAGGTATGCTGTCCTGTCCCCGCATCCAGAAATTATGCTCATTTACCAGGCTGTGAAAAAATTCCCCGGCGGCACTACTATCTCTGCGTTCCAGGGCATCTACCATCAGGCTGAAAAAAGGAGGCTGGGTCCGGGTGAGATAATAGGTACGCGTCCCATTGGGGATAAACCCGATAGAATCGATCAGGTGACTAAAATTGGCAACCATATCGCGGGCAAGGCCTACCTTACCATCTACTAAGAGTCCTTCCATGGTGAAATAGCTATCCCAGTAGTAAATTTCTTTAAAGCGTCCGCCAGGAACCACATAAGAATACGGCAGCGGGATTCGTGAAGAAAAGGGTATTACTACATCAGGTCCTCGGGTGAGCTTGCTCCATATACTACTGATATGCTCGTACATATTCCTGGTAGTGTCTGTTTCAAAAGAAAGGAAGGCAGTACTTTGATCACTGAAATTATCCGACACAAAAGCCTTTAGGTTAAAATTAGATTGCTCTTTCTCAAGTTCATATTTGGCCAAAATTTCCGAATAGGGAGCCAGGGGGACCAGATCGGGAAAGGTCTTGGAATCCTTAAATATGGCCTGGGTTTGCACTTCTTTAAAAAATTCGGTGGTATAGAAATCCACCTCGGAAGAAGTTTTTGGGGTCTCTGTCCTGCATGCAAAAGAGAACAGGAGCAGTACTAAAAGTAACCTGTGGTATTTCATATTTCTCGGGAGTTTAAAATATACAGTCGATATTACCAGTCGCGCTGTATTTGCTTCTGAATTATGCTGTCTTTCTTCTTTTTCAAGGCAATTACGGGTTGAATTTCTTCATTGGGAATGGTAATAGACAGCACGTAATGCCTGATCTTCCAGGAATCTTTGACTTTCTCTAAAACCCCGGATCCCCGGCAAGTCCCCATCCAGGTGTCCAGTAATTCGTCGAACCAGGCAATTTCCCCACCCTCAGCCAGGTAGATGTTGCGCTCCCTTGCTTTAAAAGACCAGGCTTTTCCCTGTTCAAAATGGGGTTTGGAAAACGCCAGGAACGCTTCCCGTTGCCAATTCTCCATAGCATCTGTGCCAATAAAAACACTTTGCTCCCCCATAAGTCCAAAATAGGTCTCAATGTCTGCGTTAGCCGCTGCCTCGTGCCATTGGTCCAATATCTGGTGTATAGCCTTATTTTGGGGGTTCTGTGCTTGTAATCCCATAGTAAGGGACAACATTATCAGTAATAAGAACTTATTCATCCAAAATTAAATTAAGGTCGAGTGTATCGTTTACAACAATATTGAATTGTTCCAGAAAGGCATTATAGGCCTCCAGCATTTCTATGGCTGGTGACACTACTTCTGTGCGGTATTCCGAGGCTGCCTTCAGTTTAAGGAGGTAGGTCTTAAAAACCTTCTGCCGGCTTTTCACATGAGGTATGTCAAAAGCCTCCGGATATTCCGAGTCTTCCAGATCATTTTGCCTTTTTATCATTTCCTCAACCACCAGGATAAGGTCTTCGTTGTTTTCTACGCGATAGAGGGCTTCAAAACTTTTCTCCAGCTCCTGAAAAGCGGGCCAGTCTTTAAGCATCTCCTTAGCACGCGAATTTAATGTGCTTCGCTGAGGGAGTTGTGTACCGTCAATCTCAATCACGGAAGTCCCGGACGACTCCTGGGAGTCCCTTTCGCCCCTGCAACCAATTAAGAGCGCACTTACCAGCAAGAGCAATTTCATTAAACGCATGGAACGAATGTACAAATTTTAGTGGGGTTTTTAGGGGAGAGAAACAGGGTAATCTGGGTGAGGGAAAGGAGAAAACTATGCCTTCAGGTTTACGGCAATGAATTATATTTACAACCAATTGAAAACCTGCAAATGGATAAGACAATTTTGATTTTAGGCGCCTGTGGCCAGATAGGTACTGAACTAACCCTGGCCCTGAGGCAAAAGCATGGGGGGGCTCATATCATAGCCAGTGATATTCGCGAACATACCGATAACCTATCCATTTCAGGACCATTTGAGCTCTTGGATGCAACGAACTATGAGGCCATAGAAGACGTTGTTATGCATTATGAAGTGGATGAAATCTACCTGATGGCGGCCATGCTAAGTGCTACAGCTGAGAAATTCCCGTCACGGGCCTGGAACCTCAATATGAATTCCCTGCTCAACGTGCTCAACCTCGCCAAAGAAAATAAAATTGAAAAAGTTTTCTGGCCCTCCAGCATTGGTGTCTTCGGGCCCAATACTCCAAAACAGAATACCCCTCAGCACTGCATCATGGAACCTTCAACAGTCTATGGTATCAGCAAGCAGGCGGGTGAACGCTGGTGTGCATATTACCACCAGAAATTCGGAGTGGATGTGCGCAGCGTACGATATCCGGGGCTGATCAGCTGGAAAACCTTACCAGGCGGAGGAACAACGGACTATGCTGTGGATATTTACCATAAAGCACTAGAAAAGGGTAATTATTCCTGTTTCCTAAGGGAAGACACCCGGTTGCCTATGATGTATATGGAAGATGCCATCCGGGCCACCCTGGAATTAATGGAATCGGATCGCGGCAAACTAACTGTACGTTCTTCATATAATTTGGCTGGCATGAGCTTTACTCCGGCCGAAATTGCGCAAAGTATCCGGGAGCACCTGCCTGATTTCACTATCTCCTATACCCCTGACTTCCGCCAGGAGATAGCGGACAGCTGGCCGGAGAGTATTGACGACTCCCAGGCCAGGGCCGACTGGGGGTGGATGCCGGAATTCGACCTGCAAAAGACTACCTCGGAAATGCTTGCAGGGCTAGGGAAGTAGAGAATTATTGACTATTTTTAAGGGATAAAATATCCCTGTTATGCGTAATCCTGTTAATAATTTCTTCGTTTTTCTTACTGCATTTTTTTTGTTTCTGGCAACAGCATCTGCTCAACTGCAAAGCGGAGTCTATATGGCCAAAGAAACCAATGGAGACAGAACCCTTACCCATGAACTTAAAATAGATGATACATACCTGGTGCACACTGTATACCAGGAAGGCCCTGCAGAATTTGTGAAATCCCTGGGGGGATTCTACAAAGCCAACAACGGAAAATTAGATATACAGCTGGAGTTTAATTCACAATATGCGCAAGACAGCCTGCGCTCACTCAGTATTCCGTACATCATGGAAGGCACAATACTGGTTCTGAACCTGGGTAAGCCCCTGGAATTTGAACGCGGTGCCTCTTTGTCCCAGGATTTAGACGGAAAATGGCTGTTTGCCACAAGGGGTCCGGATACCGGACAGGATCGCAGGGGGGAGGCCAATGCCAGGAAAACCATGAAATTCCTAATGGACGGCAGGTTTCAGTGGATTGCCTACCATACAGAGACCTTCCGTTTCTCGGGGACCGGCGGTGGATTGTATACCACCGATGACGGGAGCTATACGGAACACATTCAGTATTTCTCCAGGGACAATTCCCGGGTGGGTGCCAAACTCAAGTTTATCTATAATATCAAAGGGGACGACTGGCACCATCAGGGCAAGAACAGCCGTGGGGAACCCATGTATGAGATTTGGTCCAAAAGGAAATAGCCGCTACAGCTTAGCCGTATAATCAGATTTTCCGCCGGTTTTTTTAAGGAGCTTGATGTTTTTGATCTCGACACCCTTATCCAGGGGTTTGAGCATGTCATACATGTTTAAGGCAACAACACTAGCCCCGTGCATTGCTTCCACCTCCACTCCGGTTTTGTAAATGGTTTTTACCGTGATCAGGATTTTGATCTGCAGTCCGTCAATTTCATATTGAACATCGGTATATTCGATAGGTAAGGGGTGGCAGTCGGGTAGGAGATCCGGGGTTTTCTTTACCCCCAAAAGGCCAGCCGCCTTACTCATGGCAAAAACATTGCCTTTGGGCACCCGATCTTCTTCTACGGCGGTGATGGTATCCTGAGAACTTACCTCAACTATGGCCTGGGCCACAGCAGTGCGAAGGGTATGGTCTTTATGGGTAATGTCTACCATGGCCTAGGTATTTACTTTCCATTGATAGGAATCGTCCTCAAATAATTCCTTGCCAAATACAGGAACCTGGCTTTTAATCTCTTCCACGATATAGTGCAGTGCCTCAAATACTTCTTTGCGGTGGGGAGCGGATACAAAGACAAACAGGCAGATCTCCCCCGTTTTTACAATTCCCAGACTGTGGTAGATATGCATGCAGCTGAGCTCAAATTTTTCAAATGCCCCTTCCCGGATCTCGTGGAACTTTTTATTGGCCATTTCTTCATAGGCCGTGTATTCGATGGCCTGAACTACCTTCCCTTCAATCTCATCGGCCCGTACCTGCCCCAGAAAAATATCATGGGCCCCGATCTGGGTCTTCACCTGGTGTTTGGCAATGGAATTGGCTATGAATTCCGGGGTTATGGGTCCGTCACGGAATACGTTCTTTATGGTTTTGGTTTTCATTTCTATCTGGGTATTATGCTAAGGTAAGCAAGATTATGGGAAAGGTATGGCAACAATAACTATTGAAATATTGGTGGATCAAATTTCTTAAGAGGATTTGCTTTTCCCCCTGGCCCATTGGTATCCAATATATATTCCGGCCCCCACTCCAAGCAGGAAGAGGAACATCTCCCCTACTTTATCCTTGGAGAGCAGGATGGCAACTATGGCCACAACCGGGGTAAAGCCGGCCAGGGCTTTTTTGGGTATGGTAATGGAATCCTGTTTTTCTTTCTCTTGCATGGTGTTGGATTTAATCCCTTTAAGTAAAGGATTTTGGGTGTTAAAATCAAGGGGGACAAGGAAAGAAAATTGTAATAAAAGGACCCCACCAGAGTTCCCCCGAAGCGGCAGGGCCCAATTAAAGACTTAATGACACTATACCCGAAGGGACGGGTAGCATTTGAATTAAGTCCGTTGACTATATTCTAGTAACCCGGAAATTTATTGTGTTGGGTGTAGATAAACATACTCAGAATTGAGTAATACTATACTCGTTAGGAAGGAATTTATGTCTTATTTGGAATGTACCTCTTAAATAAGGGAATAATTCGAGGCATACCGGATCAATTCCACGGAATTTTTGCACAAGGAGATATTTTCAATGTTCCTGAAAGAGCCTCAGTCTGAAAATACATAAACC
>JABDRK010000331.1 GCA_013041785.1 Eudoraea sp. | reverse complement strand
AGGACCCCGCGGGCTCTATGGTCGCGCCTTAATTTCAGGAATCCAAAAAATGCAATCAGATTGAGAATTGCTCCCAGGGCAAGCAGGCTGCCTACATAACCCTGTTTTACTGCAGCGTCAAAAGTTTCCGTAATTCCCATATCTGAAAATAGCAGAATATACAACAAGGTACCCAGGGTATTGGCAATAAGGCCGACCACAAATCCTATAAGTATTTCTTTCTTTTTATTCATTGAGTGTCCAATTGTTTACGTCCTGAATGGCATGGTGGGCGGTTAGGTCAAATTGCGTGGGAACCACGGAAATATATCCATTGGCAAGAGCCCATTCGTCTGTATCCTCGCCCTTATCCAGCAATTCAAATTCCCCGGTGAGCCAGTAATAATCCTTGCCCATGGGGTTCGTTCTTTTGTCGAATTTTTCTTTCCAGTTTGCACGTGCCTGACGACATACCTTTATTCCGGCCGGAGGCTGCCCATTGGTTTTAGGGATATTCACATTAAGGACTACCCCCCTTGGGATCCCATGCTCAATTGCCTCCTGTACGATCCTTTTAATACTTGCCTTAGCAGGTTTAAAATCAGCGTCCCAGGAATAGTCGCACAATGAAAAACCAATGGCGGGAATCCCTTCTATCCCTGCCTCAATGGCCGCACTCATGGTTCCTGAATAAATTACATTAATGGAAGAATTGGAGCCGTGGTTGATTCCGCTAACACAAAGATCAGGTTTTCGGTGAAGCAATTCCTGCAAAGCAAGTTTTACACAATCTGCGGGTGTACCGCTGCAGCTGTATTCAATGGGGGCCTCCTTATCCTTTTCAAAGATGACTCTTTTGGAGTACAGGGTGTTATCCAGGGTAATCGCATGCCCCATTCCAGATTGCGGACTGTCCGGGGCAACCACCACTACTTCCCCGATTTCCTGCATATAAGCCACCAGGGAACGAAGGCCCGGAGCCGTTATTCCATCGTCATTTGTTACCAGAATCAGTGGTTTTTGCATTCCGCATACTTTATGGGGCAAAAATACGTTTTAATACGGTATTGACGACGCGTGAGCTATGGCATTCTTTCAGCAATCAAGGCATAAACACGGAGCCACTGGACTTCTTGTTTGCCCAAGGATACCCTATAAATCACTAAATATAAGTCGCAGTACCTTGGGGCTTTAACATAAAATTAATGCCGGGCTCGGTCTCACTGGCATGGTTTTTTCTGTATATTTAGAGACTTGATAATTAATGGTATCAGTATTGTTCGTGATGACACGGATTTATGAAGGAGATACGGAATAATAAGCCTAAAGAAAAAATATGAAAAGGAATTTTATCCTCGGATTCTTAGTGATCCTGATTGCAGTTGCTTCCTGCAGTTTTACCAATAAAGCTTTTGAGTCTGATGACAAGGACAAGCTGCTGCTTGACCTCATTACTTATGTGCTGGAACGCGGTCATTACGAGCCCAAAAGCATCAACGATGATTTTTCAGTGAATGTATTTAACGACTTCATTGATATCATTGATCCTACGAAGCGATATTTCCTTGAAGAAGATATCCTGGAATTTGAGCGCTATAAGTTTCAGCTAGACGACCAAATTAAAAACACAGATATTTCCTTTTTCAATCTGGTTCACAAGCGACTTGAGCAACGCATGGCAGAAGCCAAAGAGATCTATCAGGAAGTACTGGATACACCTTTCGATTATGATTTTGATGAATCTATCAATATCGATTATAAAAATGAAGGATTTGTTTCGAGCAGGAAAGAACTTAAGGAAAGATGGAGAAAACAATTAAAGTACGCCACCATCGATACTTATGATTCTAAAATCAAAAGTGAGACACTTAAAGCCGAAACCGAGGCCGGACACAAAATGTCTTCCCTTAAAGAGATTGAGGAAAGCGCACGCTTATACACCCGGGACCAGCTGGATGACTTCTTTGATTTTATAAACGATTTGGAAAGAAAGGATTGGTTTGTCCAATACCTGAATACCATAGTGGATGAGTTTGATCCGCATACCTACTACTTTGCACCCGAAGACAAGGATAAGTTTGATATCAGCATGTCCGGAAAGTTTGAAGGGATTGGAGCGAGGTTACAGAAAAAAGCCGAAGGGGCTAAAATTGTTGAGATCATTTCCGGTGGCCCCGTATGGAGGGACCAGAAACTGGAAGTTGGAGATGAGATCCTTAAAGTAGGACAGGATGGAGATGCCCCGGTAGATATTGTGGGGATGAGATTGGATGATGCCATCAAATTAATTAAAGGCCCTAAAGGTACAGTAGTGGACCTTACCGTGAGAAAAGTTGATGGTACTGTTGAGGTGGTTTCTATTACCCGTGATGTTGTAGAGCTGGAAGAATCCTACGCCAAGTCGGCTACGGTTATAAAGGGCAATCAGAAATTTGGAATTATCCACCTGCCCAAATTTTATGTTGATTTTAATGATTATTCCAATCGCAACGCGGCAAGCGACGTGGCTAAGGAAGTAAACCGGCTGAAGCAGGAAGGAATTCAGGGCTTGGTACTGGACCTCAGAGATAACGGAGGAGGATCCTTGAAAACCGTTGTTGAAATGGCAGGTCTCTTTATCAAGGATGGCCCCATTGTACAGGTTAGATCTTCTGGTCGTGATAAGGATGTATATGAGGATAAGGACGAGCGTATACAATGGAACGGACCGCTTGTAATTCTGGTTAATGAACTATCAGCCTCAGCTTCAGAGATTTTAGCTGCAGCTATGCAGGATTATAAAAGAGGCATTGTTATCGGAAGTAAGCAAACTTTTGGAAAAGGTACTGTTCAAAATGTTATTCCCCTGGAAAACATAGTGCGAAGTAATGAGCACGGAGACCTTGGTGCCCTTAAGCTTACCACCCAGAAATTCTACCGTATCAACGGAGAGTCTACCCAGCTAAAAGGCGTAAAGAGCGATGTAGTGGTGCCGGACCGCTACAGCTATATTGATCTTGGGGAGCGGGATCAGTCCAATCCACTGCAGTGGGATAAGATCTCTCCTGCAAATTATCAGCCTTGGGATGGGTATATAGATAATGATTATGAGGCAACTATTGCCAATAGTAATAAGCGAATGAGTGAGAATCCACAGATTAAACTCATAGAGGAAAATGCGCAATGGCTTAAAAAACAGCAGGATCAGACAAGGGTTTCTTTAAACTACGAAAAGTACAAGGTGCAGGTAGAAAGTAACCGAGAGCGCTCGAATTATTTCAAATCACTATCGGATTATGATTCCAAACTGACCTTTGAATCATTAAAATATGAAAAGGAATTGTTTACTCAGGATCCGGTATTACGGGAGAAAAGAGATCGCTGGCATCAGAACCTGGCAAAGGATGTGTATGTAGAAGAAGCGGTTAATGTATTGCGAGACCTCCGGGTGAACAACATAAAAAATGGCAAATTAGCCAGTGTTAAGGGATAAGAAAAGCGAAATAATATTAAAAAAAGCCTTGCATACGCAGGGCTTTTTTTATGGATATGTTCAAGGGAATAGCTGTCCTATTTCAGTTTGTCGGCATACTGTTCCCTCAGTTTAGACAGTTTGGGTGAGATCACATATTGGCAATACCCCTGTTCCGAGTTGTTGGAATAATAATCCTGATGATAGTCTTCAGCTTCAAAGAATTTCGGGAGGGGGCTCAGTTCTGTAATAATGGGTTTTTCGTAATAACTTTTTAGGGATAACAATACCGCTTCAGCCACCTCTTTTTGTTTGTCATCGTGATAAAAAATTACGGATCGGTATTGGGTTCCTACATCTGCCCCCTGCCTGTTGAGGGTAGTGGGATCATGGGTAGTCATAAATATTATGAGTAATTCCCGATACGATACTTCCCTCGGGTTATACGTAACCTGAACCACTTCAGCATGTCCGGTTAATCCCGAGCACACTTCCCGGTATGTGGGTTTTCCGGGAACGCTCCCACCGGCATAACCTGAAACCACCTGGGTAACCCCTTTGACTTCCTGAAAAACGGCTTCTGTACACCAGAAACACCCGCCACCGAATGTTGCTTGTTCTTGGCTTTCAGTTTTCATAGCCTGCTTCTTTTAGTAATTTTATTGATTCGGAATTAACGCAATAGCGCAAACCGCTTGGAGCCGGGCCATCGGGAAAAACGTGGCCCAAATGCGCGTCACAGGTATTGCACATCACCTCTACCCGATTCATGCCATAGGTGGTGTCTTTTTTATATTTTATGGCATTGTCTTTTATGGGTTGTGTAAAACTGGGCCAGCCAGTGCCGGATTCAAATTTTATACCGGAATCGAATAGTTCGGTATCACAACAAACACAGGCATATTTCCCAGCCTCATAGATGCCACAAAGGGCTCCGGAATGAGGGTGCTCTGTTCCTTTTAACCGCGTTATCCGGTATTGTTCCGGCGTAAGATGATCGCGCCATTGGTCTTCAGTTTTCTCAACCCTTTTGTCGGGTTCCGGGTTACCAGAGGTACTAAATCGGATAATATCTTTCCAGGTTAACATGATATTTTACATTGAGATTTTAAAATAATAATTAGGCGCTTGCCGCTGCTACTATTAACCGCGCCACAAAGGGTTAAAGGTCGCGATAATTATCCAAAACTTACAACAATTGGTATGCCGGCACTCCCATTTCCACTATTTTTGAAAGATGGGAAAATTGTCGGAATCCAGAAAACGGTACCTTGTTTATACGGGTCTCATGGTTTTTGTAATTATTGCCTTCTGGGTGGTAGAGAATTTCTATACCCCGGACCATTACTCGGCACCAGAAGGGGAGGAGACACCAACAGTATTCCCGGAGCGGCTACTTCCCGAATCTACAACAGGAGAAGTTGTACACCATCAGCACTTTACCCTTTCCTATAATGAGCCGTATGAACAGGCAGAATGGGTAGCCTA
>JABDRK010000306.1 GCA_013041785.1 Eudoraea sp. | reverse complement strand
TTCACGATGGTTCATACGGTGCTATGGGGGGATTGATCACAACTATCGAAGATTTTAGCAAATATGTGAGCTTCCACTTGTTGGCCTGGCCTCCAAGGTCCGGTGCCGATACAGGTCCGGTAAAACGAAGTTCCCTGAGGCAAATGCACACCCCTCAGTTCAGCAGGCTATTTACAAATGCTGAGGATTACAACGGGGATCCCTGTGCCATTATTAATGGATACGGATTTGGATTGGGAATCCGCAAGGATTGCAATGGAACCGTCCGGGTTTCTCATGGTGGTGCCCTACCCGGTTTTGGCAGCAATTATGTTTTCTTTCCGGAGTACGGCATTGGCCTGATGGCCTTTGGAAACCTTACCTATACTTCCCCCTGGCCCTATGATAAAATAGCGAAACTGCTCTTTGAGAAAGGGGAACTGAAACCCAGAGGATTGCCTGTTTCCGATATCCTGAAAGAACGACAAGCCCAGGTAACCGAACTAATCCAGGAATGGGATACGGATCTGGGCGACAAAATTCTGGCGGAGAATTTCTATTTGGATAAATCCAGGGATCACAGGATGGAAGCCTGGGTTGCTATCTGGGAACAGGCAGGGGCTATTGACAGTATTTCTGACCTAACACCGTATAATCAACTCAGGGGCGACTATAAAATATACACTAAGAATGGTATGGTACGGGTAGCCTTTACCCTGTCACCGGAGCGTGACCCAAAAGTACAGCAATTGGAAAAGATGTTCGTGGCGGGCGATTAAACCCCATACTATATCTTTCGCCTCTTTTTCTCTTTTTTCAGCAATTCCAGTTCCCGGTTCGTTTGCCCGGCAACCGAGGTATTTTCCTCAGCACGACGGATTAAATAGGGCATCACGTCCCGTACCGGGCCAAAAGGAAGATATTTGGCGACGTTATAGCCTTCTTTTGCCAGATTGAAGGTAATATGGTCGCTCATCCCATATAGTTGACCAAAGCCAACCCTGGGATCATCTTTGGCCACTCCCTTTTCTTTCATCATCTGCATGAGCTTGTAGCAACTATCCTCATTATGGGTGCCTGAAAACAAGGAGATGGTGTTTAAATTTTCCAGAATATACAACACGCACGCATCAAAATTTTCATCTGTTGCCTGCTTGGTGGGGCACATAGGTGTGGGATATCCCATTTCTTCAGCGCGTTCATTTTCCTTTTCCAGATAGGCACCCCGAACTACCTTGATACCAATTTTAAAGCCTTCGTCACTGGCCCTTTGATGTAAGTCCTTTAGGTAATCCATCCGGTCCCATCGATACATTTGGAGGGTGTTGAACACTACAGCTTTCTCTTTATTGTACTTGCGCATCATGGATTCAACAAGATCATCGGCGGCATCCTGCATCCAGGTTTCCTCCGCATCTATCAACAGCGGTATATCCAGATCATAGGCTTTCTTGCAGGTCGCTTCAAAGCGGTTTACCACCCGGTCCCATTCTGCTGTTTCTTCTTTGGTCAGGGTTTTCCCTTCCCCGAGTTTTTGATAAAGGGCAAACCTTCCGTAGCCGGTAGGTTTAAACACGGCAAAAGGAATGGCTTGTTTTTCCTTTGCAAAATCCATGATTTCCAGTGTCTTTTCCAATGCCTTATCCAGGGGGTCTTCAGATTCCTTGCCTTCTACAGAATAATCCAGTACGGAATACACCCCACTGGCCCACATTTTGTCTATCACCGGCATGCAATCAGCCTCACTCACTCCCCCACAGAAATGGTCAAAAACGGTGGCACGTATCAGGCCTTCAACCGGCAAATGGGCTTTTATGGCAAAATTGGTAACTGCCGTGCCAATGCGCACAAGAGGTTCGTTTGCAATTAATTTAAACAGGAAATAGGCCCGTTCCAATTCCGAATCTGATTTTAGGGCAAAAGCCGTTGCAGTATCCTCAAAAATTCCTTTCATTATTGTCATTTTATCAGCCTCGTAAATATAATGACAGAATTTATGAATAAAAAGATGAGCCCTGTTTCAAATCCAAAAAAATTGGCCTTATTTTGCTGTGTTTAAGAATAACAACACCATGGAGGCAATCAGCACTAATTCCGGTACCATTTACTTTGACGACGAGGCTTACTTCAAGCTAAGGCTGCATTTAAAGGAGAAGAAGTATTCCAAAGTCTTTATCCTGGTTGATGAAAATACAGCAGAGCACTGTCTCCCGGAGTTCAGGGCGAATATGGGGGGCAAGTTTGATTTTGAAGCCATACAGATAAAATCGGGCGAAATCCATAAAAATATTGAAACCTGCATGCAGGTTTGGCAAGCCCTTTCGGAACGGAATGGGGACCGGAGAAGCCTGCTCATCAACCTAGGTGGAGGTGTGATAACCGACCTTGGAGGTTTTGTAGCATCAACCTTTAAAAGGGGAATCAATTTTGTCAACATCCCCACCACCCTGCTGGCCATGGTTGATGCCTCCATCGGAGGCAAAACAGGAATAGACCTGGGCGTATTGAAAAACCAAATTGGGGTTTTCAGCAATCCGCAAATGGTTTTGGTGGTTCCTGACTACCTGGCCACCCTGGATGAACGCCAGTTAAAAAGTGGTTTTGCTGAAATGATGAAGCACGGACTCATTGCCAGCGGAAGTTACTGGACTACCCTTAAGCAAGTTGATACATACGAAAACCTGAATACCCTGATTTATGAATCAATCAAAATCAAAAATGATATCGTAGAACAGGATCCAATTGAAAAGAACCTTAGGAAGATCCTGAATTTTGGACACACCTTCGGGCATGCGATAGAATCCTATTCTTTGGAAGACAATGATTTATCCCCTTTGCTGCACGGGGAAGCCATAGCCATTGGCATGGTATTGGAATCTTACCTGTCTAACCGGGTAATTGGCCTTGGCATGCATCAGTTAGATGATATAAAATCTGAATTTTCAAAGAGGTTTGATAAGGTGTCTTTCAGCGATAAAGATGTGGAGCATATTGTAGATCTTCTCAGGTTTGACAAGAAAAACGTCCGTGGAAGTACAAATTTTGTAGTCCTGAAAAGGATTGGGGATACCATTATTGACAACAAAATTCCTAAAGAATTATTCCAGCAAGCCTTCTCTTACTACAAGGATTGAAGCCTACACCTACTTTTTTCTCAGATTGGCAACTCAGAGCTTCTGATGAATAGAAATATTTCCTAGCTTAGAGTAGAATTAGTGAACAAAAGGTCCACTAATCAGGTAAACAATCCAACCTATGAAACGCCTATTGGTAGATTACAAAAAACTGGATCACAAGACAGCTGCCTTGCTGATTGAAACCTATCCGGATGGATATGGCGATGAAGATATTATCGCTTTTAAAAATGGAAATGGGGAACTTGTGCAAGCCGTTGCGCTGAGGACAGAAGACACCCTTTATCTGGTAAAGATCAGCAAAAGCCTATCTAATTTCATCTCCAGCTTTGAAGACAGCATCGAGAAGGAACTTGACAATCCTTCAGATTCCGGTGAACCTGAGCTAGAATTTAATATGGAAGATGAAATGGATGACGATATCGAGTAACCCGCTTGCTATAAGTAACGATCCTTAAGGATTTGTCTGTGGTGTTTTTGATGCCCACAGCAAAAGAATCCCAGTGCCCGCACACTCATACTAACACCACTTGCCTTTCCAACCCTTTTTAAGGCCTCTTTGTCGAAAGAAGAAAATAAGGTTATTGTACTTTGTCTAATGGCCTGATACTGCTGAACCAGCGCTTCCTTGCTAACCTGATCGGCCCCGGAATACGGAACATATGCATCCTGATCGAAACCAGGCAAAGGGGTTGCGTCGTTTCTCGCAAAACGCAGGGCGCGATATTGAAATACCCGTTCTGCATCCAGAATGTGCACCAATACCTGAGCTACCGTCCATTTTCCTTCCGCATAGGCATACTGGAGTTTTTCCTGGGGTATACTCCCCAGAAACTGCGGAAAGTTGACAAACTGCTTTTGTAACATTTCCATGAGATCCACGTCACCCAGGGCCATTATGTATGGCTTATAGAACTCGTGGTACTCATTAGTATGTAGCTCGGAAGTGCGCATTGGGTTTCAAAGATTCAGACCTGATCTATTAAAGCTCGTTGAAAATGGTATGCATGAGCCGCTTTTTATCGTTTATGCTTTCCTCAAGGGAAATCATCGTTTCAGTTCGGCTTATTCCTTCAATATCATCAATTTTGAAAATGATGTTCTTGGCATGGGTGGTATCCTTGGCCCGAATTTTACAGAAAATATTGAATTTTCCGGTAGTAATATGCGCCACCGTAACGTTTGGAATCTCGGTCAGACGCTCCAGAACAAATTTGGTCTGATGTGTTTTTTCCAGGAAAATCCCCACGTAAGCAATAAATGAATAACCCAGCTTAACGTAGTCTACGGTTAGGGAAGATCCTTTAATTATCCCTGCTTCTTCCATTTTTTTGACCCGTACATGAACCGTGCCCGCCGATATCAACAATTTTTTAGCGATATCCGTAAAAGGAGTTCGTGTATTATCAATGAGCATATCAAGGATCTGGTGGTCTATTTCGTCGAGTTTTACTTTTCCCGTCATATCAATTATATTTTGGGCAAAAATAAATAATTATGAAATTATACGTAACGATTATCGGAATTATTTGAAAAATATGTAAAATAAACTGTAATTTTCCTGATATTCTTAAATCTTTAGTAATTTCCCAAAATCGGAATTGAAAACAAATTCACGGTCTTTCGCGACTTGAAAATCGTAGGTTTTATGTCCAAACCTGTCACCTAATTCTCCTCTTTCCTGAATAAAAGGAACAAATGAAATCTGGCCATTGTGTAATTCTTCACGAAACTGAATACCGATATCTTCCCTTTTTTTTGACTCACTACCCTGCAGCTCCACATTCTTTATCAGAATATCAAAGAATTTTTTGCCATTTTCAGGGATATTGAAATAGTCCTGTATGTCAAACTGTTGATAGCTATCCCTTGCAATAGCGGTAATGGCTGCCACCAAGGCCTGGAAAAAGTACATCCGGGTAACTTCGCGTTCATAATCCTCCGGGTAGTGCCCCGCTTCAATTAAAATAGAGCTGGTGCCCTGCATTTGAATGTAATCTCCAATGCAATTGGGGTTAAAGGAATCATCATAACGGCCCACAGATGAAGGCAGCTCTTTTTGAATTTCCTTATTAATAGCTGCGATAATCTGCATGCTGGCCTCACGAGATGCGTCTATCTCACGCTTGGGATCACTAGCAGGCGCAAGGAAAGAAAGGGTCGCAGGCGTGCTGGTATTGCCTACATTATATAAAGTCCTTTGATCGTGAAGATTAAAACAAAAATCGGGCTTGAATTCTTCATAAACCGTGCGTAGTATGCGACTTTCGGGTTGTGTTAACTCTTTGGCATCCCGGTTGAGATCTATGCCAAGAGCGTTTTCCCGGGTATACCGTTTTGCCCCATCGGGATTGAGCATCCCTATGATTTGAAACTGACAAATATTGAGTAATTCATCCGACAGTTCACCGGGCTTAGATAGAAAATTAATCAAATCCAGCACGGCTTTGGTTGAAGTGGATTCATTCCCGTGCATGTGAGACCACATTAATATTTTTCTGCTTCCTTCACCTAAAACAGTCTTATAGATGGGACGCCCTTCCACCGATTCGCCCAAATAAGAAATTTTTACAGTATCCGGAAAGGAAGAGTAAATGTCAAAAATCTGATCCGGAGTGATATATCTTCCTGCTACAATACCTACTTTAAAATCCTCATGTGCTATTCTAAAACTTACCATAATTATACCTGCTGTATGGTACAAAGGTAAGGCCAAAGAACATAACAATTGTCACGGAAATTATTACATTTGTATACAGAAAAGAGGATGGAATTACCGCTGTATTCACACATTTGTATACAAGGATTTAATAAAATTCATTTGATATATCTATAACACTATAATTCAGATGTATAACTATATTTATCTTTATTTAAAGTTTAATTATAAATAGGTTTTTCAGTACTTTTTAGTTCTAATTTTAACATAATCAGGACGATTAACAGGTTACAATGGTAAACACAGAAGCATTCATTAAAAGACTGGAAGAATTGCTGCAATATTACAGCTTATCGGCCTCAGCATTGGCCGATCGAATTGGTGTTCAGCGCAGCAGTATTTCTCACTTGCTAAGCGGCAGAAATAAGCCCAGTCTGGATTTTGTAATGCGTGTTGTAAAGACGTTTCCTGAGGTTAACCTTTACTGGCTCCTAAACGGAAAAGGCAGTTTCCCTCAGAGCACGGATCATAAAAAGCCCCAACCTCCTACTCCGGCCTCCGAAAAGACTGTACTGACAAAATCCGGACAAGATATTGAGAA
>JABDRK010000305.1 GCA_013041785.1 Eudoraea sp. | reverse complement strand
ATTCCGCTGTAAATCAAGGACATTGTCATCCTAAAATTATAGGCGCATTAAAGTCCCAGGCCGAACAGCTTACCTTAACTTCCAGGGCATTTTATAATGATATGCTGGGGCGTTATGAAAAGTATGTAACCGAATTTTTTGGTTTTGACAGGATGCTTCCTATGAATACAGGGGCTGAAGCTGTAGAGACGGCTATAAAATTGGCCCGTAAGTGGGGATATGAAAAGAAGGGAATTCAAGCCAATCAGGCCAAGATCATTGTATGTCAAAACAATTTCCACGGGCGTACCATTACCATTATATCGGCATCCAATGATCCCATTGCCACGGAAAACTTTGGACCTTTCACACCTGGAATATTTTCTATTCGCTACAATGATCTCAATGCGCTTGGAGAGGCATTGGAAGACCCCAGGGTAGCTGCATTTCTTGTAGAACCTATTCAGGGGGAGGCCGGGGTTTATGTTCCGGACGACGACTACATGAAGGAGGCGTATAAGCTATGCAAGGAAAAAAGTGTACTCTTTATTTCGGATGAGGTACAAACAGGGATAGCCCGTACGGGGCGACTTCTTGCAAGTTGTGGAAATTGCCGATGTGCGGATAAACTTTGTAGCGGTGGAAAACCGGATGTTAAACCCGATATTCTGATTCTGGGTAAAGCCCTTTCCGGTGGCGTTTTTCCTGTTTCTGCCGTGCTTGCAAACAATGAAATTATGGAAGTAATAAGGCCGGGTAATCACGGTTCCACCTTTGGAGGAAATCCCCTGGCCTGTGCTGTTGCCATGGCTGCACTTGAAGTCGTAAAAGAAGAGAATTTAGCGGAACATGCCGATCGATTGGGTAAAATATTCAGGGCAGAAATGAATAAACTGGTTAAGAAATCCGACTGGGTAACGCTTGTGCGGGGAAAAGGCCTGCTCAATGCTATAGTAATTAATGATACGGAGGACAGTTCAACGGCCTGGGAAATATGTATGGCTCTGAAAGAAAATGGCCTTCTTGCGAAACCTACTCATGGAAACATAATTCGCTTCGCCCCGCCTCTGGTGATGACTGAAGAACAGTTGCATGAATGTGTTGGTATTGTCAACAAGACGATTTTGGAATTTAAACCACAATATGCCGAAGAGCATTAAACATTGGGGTTAATAAAAGGCATAAAAAAACCCTGGGCTTTTCCCAGGGTTTTTTTTATTCTGATTACGCCGTTTAGGAACGTATTTCTTTGATTCTTGCCTTCTTACCAGTAAGACCTCTAAAATAGAATATCCTGGCTCTGCGAACCTTTCCGCGTTTGTTGATCTCAATTTTTTGCAGGGCTGGCATGTTTACAGGGAAGATCCTTTCCACACCTACAGTTCCAGACATCTTTCTGATGGTAAATGTTTCAGATGCCCCGGAGCCCCTGCGCTGAATAACCACACCTCTGAAAAACTGGGTTCTGGTTTTTTCACCCTCCTTGATCTCGTAGTATACGGTAATTGTATCGCCTGCAGAAAATTCTGGAAAATCCTTTTTGGCAACAAATTCTTCTTCTACGAACTTAATCAATGAATCCATTTTCTGAATTTTAAAGTTGATTAAAACCAACATTCACGGATATCGTCAGCGGTTGATTTTAATAGACTGCAAAAATAGTTGATAAATTAAAACCGGCAAGAGATTTTGAGAAATTTTTATAAGAGGTATTTTCCTGCTATTGCAGGAGGTCTGGCCTGTTTTTTTGGGTGCGTTTAAGGGCTTCTTCTTCCCGCCATTTCTCAATTTCCGGGAAATTGCCGCTTACCAGTATGGCAGGGACTTCCAGGCCTTTGTATTCCCTGGGGCGCGTATATACGGGAGGGGCAAGAAGGTTGTCCTGGTAGGTATCCGTCAGTGCAGATGTTTCATCGTTCAATACTCCGGGAAGCAGGCGTATAATACTGTCTGCCAGCACAGCGGCTGCAAGTTCACCTCCGGAAAGCACATAATCACCAATAGAAATTTCACGGGTTACAAAGGCGTCACGAACCCGTTGGTCCACACCTTTGTAATGGCCGCATAGGACAATGATGTTCTTAAGCAAAGATAATCGGTTAGCTGTTTTTTGGTTGAAGGTTTCTCCGTCTGGAGTCATGTAGATTACTTCGTCATAATCCCGTTCTCCCTTAAGGGATGAGATACAGCGATCAATAGGTTCGATCATCAACACCATTCCGGCTCCACCTCCAAACTGATAATCGTCAACCTGCTTGTAGTTGTCATCAGTGTAGTCCCGCAAGTTATGAATATGCACCGATACCAATCCCTTATCTTGTGCCCGCTTTAAAATGGATGCTTCAAACGGACTTTTAAGTAATTCCGGAAGTACAGTAATGATATCAATTCGCATAGTACCCGATTTTTGACAATGTTTTTAAGCTGGAGCCTTCCAAAAGTAATGAAAACAGTGTGTGTCTTTTACCCAACCCATACGGGCGTATAGCCCCTGGGCGGGGTTGTCTATCGCAGTTTCAAGTGCAAGGCCCCCAAATCCTTTTTCTTGACAATACCGTTGAGCCCTTAACAGCAAGGCTTTTCCGACACCCTGATGGCGGTATTCAGGAGCTACGTAAAGGTCGTTCAAAATATAAATATACTTCATGCTAACACTACTAAAAGAAGGAAAAAGCTGGGTAAAGCCCAGGGTCAAATCCTTTTTCCTGGCCAGGAAGACTACAGATTCATTCCTTTGGAAACGCTCGCTTAGAAAATGTGCAGCTGCCTCCAGATCAGAAGGTTGCTTATAGAAAACGCGGTATTGGTCGAATAAAGGTGCTAAAAACGGGATATCTGCTGCTGAAGCACGGACAATTTCCATTGACTGCTAAACACCCGGGAGTGCTTTTATTTGGATTTCTTGTACTTGAGTATTTCGTCCTGGAGTTGCCGGCTTATGCGTTGTTCCCTTTCCAAAGCCTTACGACGATGGTCTTCATATTCCTGCTCCAGTTCAGCCAAGCGTACCTTGGCTTCCTGGGTGAGATAATTACTGTTTCTATATCGGTAAATAAAAAGTAACAGCGTCAGGAAAAGGATAATAATCATGGACCACATGATCAGGTTATAGCTCCCTTTGGATACCAGCATCCCCAAAAAGCGCATACTGTCTTTTTCCTCTGTTACCGTATCAAGGTTGGCCGTTGTCTGCGCTAACTTATCGTTTAAAGAAGCTATGGAAGCTTCATTTCCTGCTATGGTTGCCTTTAGTTCGGTCTTGTTCTTGTTAAAGGCTTCAAGGGTGTCTCTTACATTTTGGCGAAGTTTATCCAGGTTCAGAGTACGAACTACTTCATAACGCTTACCCTCGGCCCTGTAATTTCCGGATTTCCTGTAAACGAATTCAAACTGGCTGTCAATGGTGCCTTTGTCCAGGGAAGGTTCTTCGGTCTGAGGTTGATCTTGTGCAAACTGAAAGTTGCTTACCATCAATCCAAGGGCTATAAGGAGTATTCTCAAGTTGTTCATTGTATAGGTCTTGAGGTTAAAAACATGGCTTAGGGAGAACTAAAGTACTTCAATATTCTCAATTAAGAAAAAAAAGCCCGGCATGAAGTGCTGCATTTATAAGAAAGGGGTGATTTTTATCTTATTATGAGAAAAATATGTTTTAGTAATAAGAGAAACGCCTCACTTTGGCCAGGTATTTAGCCAGACGGATTACCTGATGGGCATACCCGAATTCATTGTCATACCACACATACAGCACGATGTTTTTTCCGTCGGCTGAAACCAGGGTAGCATGACTGTCATATATGGCAGGTGCATTGGTCCCTACGATATCACTGGATACGAGTTCATTGCTGAGCGAATACTTGATTTGTTCAACCAGGTCTCCTTCGAGAGCGTATTTTTTGAGTATGGTATTCAGGCTTTCCTTGGAGGTTTTGTTTTTCACCTCCAGGTTCAGGATAGCCAGGGATCCATTAGGGACCGGTACCCGAATGGCATTTGAGGTAAGCTTACCTTTCAAAACAGGGAGTGCCTTGGCCACCGCTTTACCGGCACCAGTTTCCGTGATTACCATATTCAGGGCGGCAGCGCGACCCCTTCTGTATTTTCCATGCATGTTATCAACCAGGTTCTGGTCATTGGTATAGGCATGAATGGTCTCCAGATGCCCTTTGTTAATTCCAAGCGAATCTTCGATTACCTTCAAAACAGGCGTGATGGCATTCGTAGTACAGGAAGCAGCACTGAATATTACCCCTTCATCCGGATCAAACTCGTGCTGGTTAACCCCGTGAACAATATTCGGAATGTCCTTGGCAGGTGCGGTAAGTAGCACCTGGGAGGCCCCGATCGCATTGAGGTGGGCCGATAGTTCTGCCTTGTTCCGAAAAGCTCCGGTATTGTCAATGACCAGAGCATTATGGATGCCGTATGCCGTGTAGTCGATATCTTCCGGCCTGTCTGCACTGATCATATGAACAGTTGTTCCGTTGATGACAAGTGCTTTTTTATCAAAATTAGCTTCTACAGTACCTGTGAACTGTCCGTGTACCGAGTCCGTACGCAAAAGGCTTGCCCGTTTAGTCAACACTTCTTCAGTAAGCTTGCCTCTTGTAACTACAGCCCGCAGGCGTAACTGGTTGCCTTTTCCTGTTTTTGCCAGTAATTCACGGGCAAGGATCCTTCCGATCCGGCCAAAGCCATATAAAACGACGTCCTTAGGTTGAATCTCCCGATAGTTTTTTGCCTCCTTTAACTTGTCCAATACAAAAGCCCTGACGTCGGGATATTTATTATGTCCGGCCGTATGGTATTCATAGGTTAGTTTTCCGATGTCTAATTTGGATGGAGGTAAGAGGATATCTTTGATGGCCCTGAGGATCTCAACAGAGTCGAATATGGAGATGGGTTTTTGTACAAATTCCCCGGCGTATTCATGCAGGTTGATAATTTCACTAACGCTTTTGTCAATGACCTGATTTCGGAACAGCACTACCTCAATAGCCCGGTCATACCAAAGATCGCCAATGAGCTTAATAAATTCTGTAGTTGCTTTTCTGCGGTCGGCCTGGAAGGCCAGTTCTTTCTCGTAGGATTTGATTCTTCGCATGGGTTAGATTGCACATTAAAATCGTGGCAAAAGTATATTTTTTCAAACGTTTTCGCCACACAATTCACAATAAAAAAAGCACCTGAAACCAGGTGCTTTTATAACGCATATATATTATGAATTATTGAAAGATGATCCGCTCTCTTTCACCTTTCGCATCCAGTGTTGTAAAACTTGATTTGCGATAACGAGGGAGCTTACTAAAAAGAGTATTGGCATCCTGTATGTTCTTTACCTCTTCCCGGTTAACCGAAATAATCACTTTTCCTTTTAAGTCATGTTCACGATACCCTTCCGGTACGCCGATGATTTTGACCCCTTTCTTTATTTTGTATATTTTTTTGTCTTCCTCCGAAAGGTTTTTCACCTCAAGACCCAATTTAGGAACTACAAGGCTTTGGCGTTCTTTCAATTTCACTGGAATGAACAGCGTTTCACCTTCCCTATCGACCTGAA
>JABDRK010000302.1 GCA_013041785.1 Eudoraea sp. | reverse complement strand
GACCGGAGGGGTGAACATCATTGATCTTGCAAATTTGAACTCCTGCAGTTTTCTGGGCACTCAGGATCTGGGGAAATTACTTCCGGAAGGAGGCTTTGAGATTCTCGGGAGATTTGATCATGCCGATTTAAGAGGCTGCAACCTGATGGCACTGTAGACCTGGACACTTTACGCGCTTATTCAACAATCAGTACATAATAGTTTTTCTTCCCCCTTTGCAAGAGGATGTACTTATTGTTAATAAGGTCTTTTTGATTTAAGGTATAGCCTTCGGACACCCGTTCTTTATTAACCGATATGGATTGTTGCTTAAGCTCCCTCCTGGCCTCTCCGTTCGATTTTAAAAAGCCGGTTTTGGCCGCAAGGGCTGCAATTATATCCAACCCATTATCAAATTCAGCACGAGGAAGGCTGGCCTGTGGCACTCCGTCAAAAACCTCTAAAAAAGTGTCTTCATCCAAATGCCTGAGGTCTTCCGAAGTAGATTTTCCAAATAAAATACCACTGGCCTGTATTGCCTTTTTCAAATCGGATTCAGAATGTACGGCTGTGGTAATTTCTTCGGCCAGTTTCCTTTGAAGCTTTCTCAAATGAGGTGCCTCATGATGTTCCTTAACCAAATTTTCAATCTCCTGCCTGGACAAAAAAGTAAATATCTTGATATACTTTTCTGCATCTTCATCGGAGGTATTCAGCCAGTACTGGTAGAATTTGTAGGGCGAAGTCCGGTGGGCATCTAACCAGATGTTTCCGCTTTCCGTTTTTCCAAATTTAGTGCCATCCGCTTTGGTTATCAACGGACAGGTAAGGGCATATCCCTTACCCCCTCCTATTCGCCTAATGAGCTCCGTACCAGTAGTAATATTCCCCCATTGGTCACTTCCGCCCATTTGCAGGGTACATTCGTAGTTCTCAAAGAGATAAAGAAAATCATACCCCTGAACCAGTTGGTACGTAAATTCGGTAAAGGACATCCCTTCTTTGGATTCTGCAGACAGCCTTTTCTTAACCGAATCCTTGGCCATCATATAATTCACGGTAATGTGTTTTCCCACGTCACGGATAAAATCCAAAAAGGTGAACTCCTTCATCCAGTCGTAATTATTCACTAAAAGGGCACCATTATCCGAGCCGCTATCAAAATCGAGGAACCTCGACAACTGTTCTTTGATGGCCTCCTGGTTCATCCTCAGCGTAGTCTCATCCAACAGGTTCCGCTCCTGTGATTTTCCAGATGGATCCCCGATCATCCCGGTGGCTCCGCCGATCAGCGCGATAGGCCTATGGCCTGCGAGTTGGAAATGTTTTAGCATCATTACACTCACCAGATGGCCAATATGAAGGGAATCTGCTGTGGGATCGATCCCCACATAAGCCGCTTGCATACCCACAGACAGGTGTTCTTCCGTACCCGGCATCACGTCGTGTAACATACCGCGCCATTTCAGTTCCTGAACAAAATTCTTCGCCATTTTGTATACCTAAATGAATTCGTGCAAAGATAAAATAAATCCAATGCCGGCTTCCTGTGGACCTAAAATATATCAGGTTGAAATAAGTACCTTTGGCCCATGATTCTCGTAACTGGCGGTACCGGACTTGTAGGCGCACACCTGTTGTTAAAACTGGCACAGGAAGAAACTGAGCTTAGAGCTACTTTCAGGCCTGAAAGCAACCTGGCCCGAGTTAAAAAACTTTTTATCACTCAGCATCCCAAAGGGGAATCATTATTTGACAACATCGCATGGGTAGAGGCCGATTTAAACGATATCCCCAAACTGGAGAAGGCTTTAAAGGGAGTGAGCAGGGTGTATCATTGTGCGGCTTTAATATCTTTTGATCCCAGAGATTTCTGGGAACTGAAGCGTGTAAATGTCCGGGGTACAGCAAACCTGGTTAACTTATGTATTGCATGCGGGATTGAAAAATTGTGCTATGTAAGTTCCATCGCGGCACTGTCCAACAATACGGCAGAGGAACAAATCACGGAAGAAACTGAATCGCAGGGTGCTTCCAATGTTTATGGGTTATCAAAATACCTGGCTGAACTGGAGGTATGGCGGGGAGCCCAGGAAGGTGTACCCGTGGTTGTTGTAAACCCCGGAGTAATTATTGGAACTGGTTTTTGGGAACAGGGGAGCGGGTCACTTTTTAAGCTTGGCGCCAAAGGGTTAAAGTTTTACCCTCCCGGAGGAACGGGCTTTGTGACTGTCAAGGATGTGGTTGATGTTATGGTAGGTCTTATGAACTCCAGGATAACGGGAGAACGATATATACTGGTGGAACGCAACCTGACTTACAAGGACTTCTTCCACTACCTTGCTGAGGGTTTTAACCTTAAAAAACCAAGGAAAGAGTTGAAAAATTGGCAATTAGAAATGCTTTGGCGCCTGGATTGGTTGCGCAGCGTTCTCGGAAGTAAAGGGAGAAAACTTACCCGGGATGGGGTAAAATCGCTACAGTCTCCGGTTTATTACAGCAATGATAAAATTAAAAACGCCTTATCCTATCAATTTGAAACTATTCCGGAAGCCATATCCCGATGTTGCCAGGCATATATTGAAGATACAGGATTTAATTCCTGATTGAATCCGTGGGTACAGGCCTTTTGTCCCGCTTGCTCCGGGCACTGTCACTTACGCGCTGCCGTTCTTCAACAATACGCGTTCTGTGTTCTTCCAGTCGGGTTTCCAATGTTTTATATATGGCTTCATATTCCAAAGGGATTGCTGCATAGTAGAGGTCACTGCTCACAAATTGTGCACTGTCTATGGCATATTTCTCATAAATAAAGGACATGGGTTCGATATTATTATCCTCCAGGGCTTTGGGATCAATTGCTTTCCCTGAATTAATCAGGGATAGATCAAAATAAATGTCGATCATTTTTTCCTTTGGAATCAGATTTTCCGGCTTTTCGATAACCTTTTCATTACAGCCTACCCCTAGGAGTAACATCACAATAAAATATACTGTCCTTTTCATTTAGCGGTCAAATGTTAGTATCATCCCTTGCTGTAAATCGAGGAATTCACCTTGATGGTATGCCAATTGCCCGTTAACCCAGGTGTGAGAAACCGCAGCAGTAAACGTATGCCCCTGGAAGGGCGACCAACCGCACTTATACGCAATATTTTCTCGGTTCACGGTCCAGGGATTTTTAAGATTAACGGCTACTAAATCTGCAAAATACCCTTCGCGGATAAATCCTCGTTCCTGAACCTGGAACAGCCGTGCCGGATTGTGGCACATCTTTTCCACGATCTTTTCAAGGCTGATAATCCCCTGGTGATATTTGTCCAGCATAGCTGGTAAGGCATGCTGTACCAAAGGACCCCCTGATGGAGCCTTGGTATAAACCTGCTGTTTTTCTTCCAGGGTATGGGGGGCGTGGTCTGTAGCTACTATGTCAATACGGTCGTCCAGCAAAGCTTTCCACAACTGTTCGCGATCGGCGGAAGTTTTAACCGCTGGATTCCATTTAATAAAGGTTCCTTTATCCTTATAATCCGTATCGCTGAACCAAAGATGATGGATGCAAACCTCTGCTGTAATTTGCTTCTTTTCCAAAGGAACCTCATTAGTAAAAAGTGAGGTCTCCACACCGGTAGACACATGAAAGACATGCAAACGGGCCCCGGTTGTTTTCGCCAATGCAATGGCCTTGGAAGAACTGAGGAAACAAGCCTGTTCACTGCGAATCAACGGATGGTATTGTACGGGAATATCATCACCGTACTTTTCCTGATAGGCCTGAAGATTCTTTCGTATGGTGGTTTCATCTTCACAGTGCGCCGATATGACTAATTCCGTATTTCGGAATATGCCTTCCAATACCTGTTGGTCATCTACCAGCATATTCCCGGTGGAAGATCCAAGGAATAACTTCACCCCGGAGCAACTTTTTTTATCCAGTCTTTTTAGTTCTTCAAGGTTGTCGTTAGTCCCCCCGAACAAAAACGAATAATTAGCTGAGGATCTTCCGGCAGCCATCGCAAATTTCTCTTCCAGTTTTTCCAGGGTTGTGGTCTGGGGTACCGTATTGGGCTGCTCCATATAGGTAGTAATCCCGCCCGCTACAGCGGCCCGGCTCTCTGAGGCGATATCTCCCTTATGGGTGAGGCCCGGTTCGCGAAAGTGTACCTGATCATCTATGATACCCGGCAAGAGCAGGCTCCCTTGCAGGTCTACTACTTCGTGGCCTTCCGCGGGGATTCCTGCACTGATCTTTTCAATGCGGTTTCCTTTGACCAGAAGATCAGCCTGATTTTGTGCTCCTTCGTTAACAATTAAGGCATTTTTGATCAAGACACTACCCATAACTAAAACCCGTTTTTATTAAAAAGACTCCTGATTTTCATACTGATTACTCCAAATACGGCTTCCCAGATGATAGACGAGCTCATTTTAGATTTACCTTTTTCCCGATCCGTGAAAATAATGGACACTTCTTCAATCTTGAATCCTTTCAAGTAGGCTCTGAATTTCATTTCAATCTGAAAAGCATAGCCGATAAATTTGACGCGGTCCAGCGGGATTTCCTCCAGAACCTTACGTTTGTAACATACAAATCCTGCAGTGGGGTCATGCACCTTCATCCCGCTAATCAGTTTTACGTAAAATGAAGCTCCGTAAGAAAGCAAAACCCGGTACAGCGGCCAATTCACAACATTCACGCCTCGTTTGTAACGCGACCCAACAGACACATCTGCACCATTGACACAAGCCCTGTAGAGACGGAGAAGGTCTGAGGGTCGGTGGGAGAAATCAGCATCCATTTCAAATATATACTGATATTCCCTATTGAGCGCCCATTTAAAGCCGTGGATATATGCAACTCCCAATCCGGATTTATCTTCCCGCTGCTCCAAATGCAGCCTCTCCTGGAATTCCTCTTGCAAGGCCTTCACTTCCGTGGCTGTGCCATCAGGTGAATTGTCGTCAACCACAAGCACATGGAAATCTTTCTTCAGTTCAAATACTGCCCTTATGATAGCCTCAATGTTTTCAATTTCATTGTAGGTCGGAATAATCACTATGCTATCTGACATCGGCCCGAAGTAATTTTAGCAAAAGTACTATTTTAAAGGATTTCCGCCTTTATGCGCGCGCATTTAAAAAGAGGGGATACCAATTGCATTCCCCATCTTCTTCGTAATTTTGGCAGGAAGAATTGGTTCGCATGAGACTATACCTGCCTAAGTTATTTCTTCTTTTTCTGGGAGCAGTCCTTGCTATCAATTTGGTTCAGGCCCATTTTACCCCTTTAATTTTTGATGAGTCGTACTACTGGTATTATGCCCAGCATATGGCCTGGGGATACTTTGATCATCCGCCCATGGTAGCCGGGTTGATCAAAATGGGAAGTTGGTTTTTTGATGGAGAATTGGGTGTGCGTCTTTTAAGTTGTTTACTGGCAATAGGCACGCCTGTGCTGCTATGGGACTGTATAGACCATAAGGAAAAAATCCGTTTTGTGCCCCATTTTTTCGTTCTTGTGTTCTCCATGACCCTGCTCCATGCCTATGGTTTTCTTATGCTTCCGGATACACCTCTGCTATTTTTTACCGCTTTGTTTCTCTGGCTATACAAGCGATTTCTGGACAAACCCGGGATATGGATAAGCCTTGCGCTTGGGCTGGCAATGGCAGCTCTGATGTACAGTAAATACCATGCTGTTCTGGTAATCCTATTTGTACTGATTTCTAATATTCGACTGGTTTTAAATCCATATGCCTGGCTGGCTGTGGCAATTGCCCTGGCAGCCTATTTTCCTCATTTCTACTGGTTGTATGAACAGGATTTCATATCGGTTAACTACCACCTTTTTGAGCGCCCCAACAGGGCCTATGAATTCGGGGATTTTACGCTGGGATACTTTCTTAACCTCATTGTGCTGTTCGGTTTTACCTTTCCCTGGATGTACCTGGCGCTGTTTAGAACAAAAATTAACGATCAGTTTACGCGGGCCCTGGTCGTGCTCACCTATGGGGTACTGCTTTTCTTTCTTGTTTCCAGCCTGCAAAGACGGGTACAAACACAATGGCTCATTGTAGTTTGTATCCCCATGGCTCTGCTGGCCTTCAGCTATGTCCTGCATAATGCCCAGGCACGAAAATGGGTCTGGAGAACCGGTTTATTCAATATTTTGCTATTGCTGTATTTGCGAATAGGCCTGGTCCATGCTCCGCTTTTCCCTGTTGTTTATGAAACTCATGGCAACAAAGAGTGGGTTTCGGAATTACAGGACAAATCCGGGGGAGTTCCGGTAATTTTTGAAAACTCCTACCGAAATGCTTCTATGTACGGATTTTATTCAGGAACACCTTCCTTTACGCTGAACAACATCATGTTCAGGAAAAACCAATACTCCATAGATAATTCTGAGGCTGCATTTCAGGGAAAGAAGATCGCCTATATCAGCAGGTATCGCAGCAGTGGCGATTTTAGCTATCAAAATGCCAAAGGAACGACCTATTACGGAACCTTTATGGAAAATTTTGAGTCCTTTCGGAAACTGGAATGCCTGGTGGAGGAAGGGAGAGATTATTCCATGGGGAAAGAAATTGAGCTAAAAGTATTCAATCCCTATCCCAAAGACATCCCGCTTGAAAAACTCCGGTTTGGGGTAACCTACCTCAACTCCTACAAGCAGGTGCAGGAAACCTTGCCTGTATCGGTTAACCCGAGGTCCGAAAATCAGTCTGCTTTAAGAGCAAGGGATACCACATATTTTTCTTTCAAAAGACCTGAATCGAGCAAGGGCCTGCCCGAATATTTTAAAGTAAGCCTTTCCGAAAATGGTTTATATTGGGGATTAAACGGCAACAATGTAAAGATCAATTAATGGAGCCTGTCTACAGAACCATCATATCCAATGATTGGGTTACCCTGGTTATTCTAATCAGCCTGGTACTACTGGTTATAGCGAAGATTTTATTTGCCAGCAGATTTATGACTTTCATTATCCTGCCCTTTAATAGCAAATACATTTTTATGTATAACAAAAAGGACCGTCTCATACACGGGTTTCATTTGTTTATGACCGCTTTTCAAATTTTGAATTTCTCCCTGTATCTGTATTGGATACTCAATATCCTGGCGGGTCCAAGCAGTAATCAATC
>JABDRK010000200.1 GCA_013041785.1 Eudoraea sp. | reverse complement strand
GAAATTATGGTTTTTAAAGATATTGAATTTCCTCAAAGTGGGTTTTTCCTACGCCAAGCTGACCCAGATCATTTTTTTGGTTTTCCTGCTAAACTACCTTGCACTAATAATCTATAGCAATGCGAAGTTTTTCAGCCTTATGGAAACCGCTTAATACCCGGTTGGAGCAGTATGTTAAAGTTGCCGGTGATAATCCGGATACCGTTTTACAAAAGAAAATCTGGTGGCTGCTCAACATTGCCTCTGCTCCCATCCTGGCGTTAAGCATCGTATTAATGGGAACAGTGCTGGGAAAGGCCGTATTGGTATTCAATATTCTGTTCCTACTCAGTATGATACTGCCTTTAGTGGTGTTCCATTTCCACCGCAGAAATATCACAGCCTATGCACTCTTTTCTCAGCTCGCTATTGTGGTGCTAACCTCGATCAAGGTATACCTGATGGGGGGTATGGTGAATGTGGGTACTCCGGTATACGTGGGTTTAATAGGTCCTATTTATGCCCTGATCCTCCCAAATAAAAAACGTGCCGTATCCCTATTCCTACTTTATACAGCGACCATGATAATTGCTACCCTGGCTAATCCTCTGGAATCAGAACCGTACGTCTTCTACAGGTACTTCATGGGGTTCCTGATCAGTAATTCGGCCATTTTCTTCACCCTCTACTACTTCACCAGCCAATGGGAGAAGACCAAGGAAGCTGAAAAAACCCGGCTTAAAGAGATCAACACCTTCAAAACCAGGTTCTATACCCATATCGCCCATGAATTCAGGACTCCCTTAAGCATTATTACCGGGATAGCCGACCAGATAAAAGCTGATCCCAGCCGCTGGCTGAACCCCGGGCATGAAATGATCAAGCGCAATACCGAAAACCTGATTTCACTTACCAACCAACTGCTGGATTTGGCTAAGCTGGAAGACAAGTCCATGCCGCTCAACCTGGTACAAGACGACCTGGTGCTCTACACCCGCTATCTGGTAGAATCCTTCCACTCTGTGGCAGAACTCAAAAAAATTAAGTTGCGATTTTCTACAGCTGTTGAAGAACTCATTATGGACATGGATCCCGATAAACTACGCGACATCCTTTCCAACCTGCTGTCCAATGCCCTGAAGTTTACCCCGGAAGGAGGAAGCGTTACAGTTAACTTACAAGACATCAATGAAACAGGCAACCCGTTTGTAAAATTGGAGGTTAAGGACACGGGAATAGGGATTCCTGTAGAAGAACAGCCCTTTATTTTTGACCGCTATTTCCAGGCCAATAACCACCTGGAATCCCAGCGTTCAGGTTCCGGCCTGGGACTGGCCCTTACCCGGGAACTGGTAAGACTTCTGGGAGGTGAAATTGGGGTTAGCAGCACCCCCGGCAAAGGTTCCATGTTTGAAGTGAAATTGCCGGTGAGCAATGATGCACAGCCCATCAGCCTGCCCACACTCAATGGCGTGCAAACCACCCCAGAGCTTACTAAAAAACCTCATGAGCAAGTAAAACCCAAAGAAGCGGAAACAAAGGCCCTGAATCTCCTGCTGGTGGAAGACAATGCCGATGTAATCCGGTATTTGCAATCCCTGCTGGAAGGCGAGTACCACATCGAAATCGCCTGTAATGGGACCGAAGGCTTGCAAAAGGCCCTGTCGGTTATCCCGGACCTCATCATCAGTGATGTGATGATGCCCGAAATGGACGGATTTACGCTGAGCAGAAAGTTAAAAGCCGACCTGCGGACAAGCCATATCCCCATTGTCCTGCTTACGGCGCGGTCTGATTTTGATTCCCGTATGGAAGGGTTAAAATCCGGTGCGGATGCCTATCTGTCCAAACCCTTTAATCGTCAGGAATTGTTTGTCCGGATCAATGCCCTGATTGGCTTGCGGAAGGACCTGCAGGCCCGTTATGCGCTGCTTGCTGACCGGAAGAATTTCCACGAGCAAGCCCGGAATGGAAAACACCTTCGGGAAGATGCCTTTATGGAGAAGGTGCAGGAACTCCTTATGGCCCACCTGAGCGATGAGGAATTCGGGATTGCACAACTCTGCGAGGTCCTGGGTATGAGCCGTTCCCAATTGTACCGGAAATTTGCCGCACTGACCGACATGAGTGTATATCAATTCATCATTACCCTGCGCCTTGAAAAAGCAAAGGAACTCCTGGCCACCACCCACCTGAATGTTTCTGAAGTAGCCTATGATACCGGCTTTAAAAACCCGGCACACTTCAGCAGGGCATTTTCAGAAAAATTCGGGTATGCCCCCAGCCAACTGAAAAGCGCTCACCCCACTGCAGACCACTGAATTAGTCTAAAAATGGTTTTTGGGACATAGCGTTAAGCATTTGGCACAGAGGGACAAGCTCTGGTGGTCAGGGCTTTCTACCTTGGTATTCGAAAAGTGAACCATGCTCCAAGACCTTATTCCTGCGCGCGGAAAAGGTTGGGAGCCGTTCTGTATGTCTAACCTTTAAATCCAATACCATGAAAGCAATCAGATACTTTACCGTTTTGCTCGCCTTGCTCATTGCCTCCTGGGGTTGCAGCGACGATGACGATGATACTAATTATGAACCCATAAGCGCAGATAGCGAACTCCAATTAAGGACTTTTATCAGTCCTTCTTTGACTAACAATGCCATAGGTAACCAGGCCTCACGAAGCCTACAGGTCTATCTGCCGGAGAACTACGATGCTAAGGGTGCTAAAGCATATCCTGTGGTCTACTTGTTGCACGGACTCCCGTTTTCAGAGAAAACCTATACCGATCAAACAACCTGGGATCCCTTTGTGCGTCCGGGAGAGATTTGGCCCTTCCAGGCATATCCTGATTTTCCCGCGGAAGGCTTCCAGGCCTGGGTGGATAACCTCATAGCAAGCGGAAAAATTGAGCCTATGATCATCGTGATGCCCAACGCCGCCAGTGAAGCCGGGTATGGCTTTAGTTTTTATACAAACTCTGAACTGAATGGCAATTTTGAAGATTATATCGTAAAAGACGTGGTCAATTTTATCGATTCAAACTACAATACCAAGTCAGATCCTTCAGGACGATCCGTAGTGGGGCATTCCCAGGGAGGCTACGCCGCCTTTAAATTCGGGCTTTTACACCCCGATGTCTTTGGAATCGTAGCCAGCCACAGTGGCCTGCTGCTGCTGGACGCCATGCTAACCCTGGGTCCGGTGGTAGTAGCGGAAAACCCGGATGGTATGGCCGGGCCTGATCTTGCCAAGTTTATGACCACTGCCGCCTATGCCATGAGTGCCTGCTGGTCGCCCAACATGGCCAATCCTAATTTCTTTGTAGACCTGCCTTTCGAATATCCCTCCGGAGCGGTTATCCCGGAAGTTGCCATGAAATGGTATGCACACGATGTATTTACCTTGCTGGATACATACGCCGAGAATTTTAAATCGCTTGATGGAATCTATATGGACATAGGCCTGAACGATGAACTGGGCATGGACGAAGCCTATCCCTTCCTCATCCAAAAAATGGATGCATCCGGGGTGGATTATACCTATGAAACCTTTAACGGAGGCCACTTTACCAACACTTTTGAACGTCTGGCCGTTTCCCTGGAGTTCATTTCTAATACGATGAATCCATAGCAAAATCATAACACCATGCTAACCGTCCTTCATCAGAAGGACGGTTTTTTGTAAAGAACAAGCTCAATTCCCAAATGTGACTTTTGTCACCTTATGAGCAATTGAAATTCCTCAACTTTGTAAGGTTCTACCAAAACCAAACGTTATGGGAAAACTTGCTGCCTCCTGGAAATTTTTGCTTCTGGGATTTCTTT
>JABDRK010000198.1 GCA_013041785.1 Eudoraea sp. | reverse complement strand
GTGCTTCTAATGCGGTTTCCAAAAAAAGGGAAAGGTCAGCCATTCTGGAACAACTGAATATTGAGCCTTCCCTGCCTAAAGCGGTTAAGGCGATTGGTGGCGATCCTATCCGGGTTGGGATAATTGGTTTTGGTATACGGGGAGAACAACTTTGCCGGGCTTTGGGATATGCCACGGAAGAGTGGATAGCAGAAATGCGCATAGCTCATGAAGAGGACCCCAATAACAATCGCTTACAGGATTTTCTGGATCAGGATAAGCTCAATGTGGACCTTGTAGCGGTTTGTGACGCTTTTGATATTCATGCTGAGCGGGCAATGAAAATTAACCCGGATAAACCTTTAAAACGATTTACTACCCATCAGGAAATGATCCGCAGCGGAGAAGTGGATGCAGTGATTATTGCTACGCCAGACCACTGGCATGCACCTATGGCGATAGATGCTCTTGAAAATGGCATACATGCCTATCTGGAAAAGCCCATGACGCATACCATTGAAGAGACCTACCGGTTACGAGAGGCGGCTCGTAAATCCAAAGCCAAGTTAATGGTAGGCCATCAACACAGGCAGACCCTCAGTTTCCAAACCGCACAGGATATTATAGACAAAGGGATATTGGGTCATGTATCGCTTATACAAACCAATACCAACAGGAATGATGATAACGGCGCCTGGAATTACGACATACATGAACAGGCAAATGAGAATACCATAGATTGGGAACTGTTCCTGGGCAGTGCCCCTAAAATTCCGTTTAACAAGAATCACTTCTTCAGATGGCGGAAATGGTGGGCCTATGGTTCTGGACTTTCCGGGGATCTCCTGACGCATGATTACGACCGGCTCAACTGCGTGCTCAATATGGGAATTCCCAATAGTGTTATGACTTCAGGTGGGATATACACGCACAATGATGGACGAAATGTCCCTGATGTATTGCAAGTGAATATGGAATTTCCGGATTATAGTAAAGGAAGTAGCCAGGTAAAAGGTAAAGAGAAAGGGATGACCTTTGTCTATAGCGCCACTCTTGGAAATGGCTTTAGCAGGCCCACTATACTCATGGGACACGATGCCAGCATGGAATTGGGGAACCGCCTTACCATCTGGCCCGAAAGCGGATCCACGAAATATGCGGATATGATAGAAGCAGAGAAGATGAATCCCCGGGTTCCGATCTACCAATACGATCCTGGTGCCACAGTTCCTGATGCAGTATCTTCTGCTACCTCCCAGTATTTTGCCGATAAGGGCCTAATGTGGACGTATATCGATGGAAGAAGGGTAGATTCTACCTTCCTGCATTTGAGGGAATGGCTAAGTGCTACCCGGAATGGTGGGAAACTCAGCTGTGGCATAGATGAAGGCTTTGATGAGGCTATTTCTGCTCACATGGCTGGAATATCTTATAAACTTGGAAGAAGGATTGATTGGGATCCGGTTAATGAAATAATAGTACCTATAGAGGGAGTTGATTTTGATCAGGTGTTGCTTGATAATTCATAGCCTCTCTGCTAAATTCATTTCATATCATTAAAGTAACAGGTCCTTCAGGGCCTGTTTTTTTTTGAAAACCTTTGAATTAAATCGCTTAGGACAAAGCAGTTAGAGCAAATCAAACCTGATAAATATCATATAATAAAGAGACAATTACAACTATTTTTAAACAAGTAAAATAATTGTATCATGCAAGTAAAGAAAAATCCGGAAGTTGATCTGAATAGAAACAGTGGATTATATTTTGTGATCGGACTCGCTGTTGTGCTATTCCTTACTTTGATGGCTTTGGAATATAAGTCCTACGAAAAAGACGTAATAACCCTTGAGATGGCTGAGGCTGTAGACGATCTCAAAGAGGATGTGCCTGTAACCCAAAATATTAAAACGCCACCGCCACCTCCACCTCCAGCAGCACCTGAAGTAATTGAAGTTGTTGAAGATACTGAGGAGATTGAAGAAACTGTTATTGAAAGTACTGAAACCAGTCAGGAAGCAGTTGTGGAGGAAGCAATTGATGTTGATGACGTGGAAGTAGGGGAAGAAGAGGAAGAAATTTCAGTTCCCTTTGCGGTCATTGAAAACGTCCCTGTTTTTCCGGGATGTGAGAATGCAAGGAATAATGACGAAAGGAAAGCCTGTTTCCAGAAAATGATACAGGAGCATGTTCGGAAGGAATTTACCTACCCGCAAGCTGCCCTGGAATTGGGAATCAAAGGCCGCGTATTTGTACAGTTCGAAATTAACTCAAAAGGTTTGATCAGTGGAATCAGGACCCGGGGCCCGGATAAGACCCTGGAAAAAGAAGCCGCCCGTATCATTGCTTCACTTCCAAAAATGAAGCCTGGTACGCAAAGGGGACAGGCTGTTAGAGTACCGTATAGTATCCCGATCAACTTCATGATACAATAGCCTTTAAGGCAGAAGTTTGTTGAAGGAGGGGCCCAGAAATGGGCCCCATTTTTATTTTTCGGTTGAGGTCCGCGGAAATTGCTGCTCTTTATAGACTTGTTTCTTTAATCCGAATACCGGGTGGAGGAAAGGGATTCTTAATATGATTAAATCATAGATCACCCAGCAGCCCAGGAATGTGCCCAGTCCTAGTACAAGGAACTTGGGAACAAAACCCCAATGCAGATCTTTAATGTAGTAGGCAATGGTTATGGTAATGGTTTGGTGCAGAATATAGAAGGGATAAACAGCCCTGTTGGCATATGCCAGCCATTTAGAAGGTTTGTTGCGGTAAGTGGCTGCGTAACCCATTATTGCGAGTATCCACGCCCACAGATTTAAAACAGCCACTCCGGCCTCAATAAAATGCCTGAGCACCCCGTCCTCAAACTGCCACAAAACAACAAGGGTAATGAAGGACAAAACACCAAGAATCAATGCCTTTTTCTTGATCTTGTCCAGTGCCTTCCAAAAGACCTCTCCGCATGAAAGCAATAAAAAACCATACAGGAAAAGGATTATGAAATTGACCAAGGCAAACCAGTCGTTTACCAGGGCATGGGTTACCGGGAAAAAGGGTTCCATTAATGCTTCGGTCAGATACAGAGGAATGATAAACAGGAAAAGACGTTCAGGTTTATGGAGCAATCTTTTCACCCAGTTCAGGAACTTGTTTTCCGGATTTCTCCTCCAGTAAATAAAGAGTGGCGCCAGTAGCACTGAATATATGAGCAGGTAAGGTAGAAACCAGAGATGATGCCAGCTCAAATTTCCTTCCGGGTAAACACCCGTATAGGCCACAGTACTGAAAAAATCAACCAGGGTTCCGGTAAAATCCCCATCAGCCATCCGTTCAAAATATACCTGTGGTGGCACGATAAGCAGCATTCCAAAGATCAGGGGAATCCCAAGGCGTTTATTTCGCTCCCATATAAATTGTTTCCAATTCCTGTAAGAGAGCGCATAATAGGTCCCCATCCCGGAGATTACAAAAAGAATCGGAAGACGCCAGCGATTGACAAAAGCCATTGGCCATTGTAACCAGGCATACAATTCATTGTTTTTAACATGCCAGCCCCATTCCACGAAAAACATCCCCACGTGGTATATTATGAGAAGTCCAAAGACCATCACCCTAACCCAGTCCAGGTCATATCTGCGTATTTTCTTTTTAGTCATAATACTCAGGGTTTTGTAAAACAAATTTCTTTATTACTCCTGAGAAAACACCATAAAAAGGGGCTTGATCCGTTTGGGATTACAATTCTGGACAAATCTATTTCCGCTAGCTGCCCTGATGTCGCTTGATATAATCAGTAGGAGATTCCTGAGCATGTTTTCTAAAGGCCGTGTAAAACGCAGACTTGGAGGTAAATCCCACAGTGGCACCTATGGCCGCCACAGTAAGATGGCTATATTTTCCCGATACCAGTCGTTTCTTTGCTTCTTCAATGCGATATCGGTTAATAAAGTCGTTAAAGTTCATGCCTGTATTTGAATTGATGGTCTTTGACAGGTAGTTGGGATTCACATTTAACACGGAAGCTAATCCTTTCAGGGAAGCTGTATTTTCCAGAAAATAATTCTCAGAAATAACATAGTTTTCCACTTCACCAAGAGGAATAACACCTTCCCGCACCCTTAAAGTTTCATACTTATCCGCAATCCAGGAATTTTCAAAAAAACGTGATTCCAGGAAGAAGAGGAAGGTAGTGAATAAGACGATCAGGCTTTGCATTATGGCAATGATATGATCTCCGCCATCATCTTCATAATTAAGAAATATGATAAGAACCACCAGGAATATCAGAATCATTGTAATGATGGTGTTTTTTGAGAAGAAGTATTTATTGATCCCTTTAGAAGCGCTTAATTGCTTTCGTGAATGACGGTATTTTATGAAGGCACGCAGGGATAGTATTATATAAAGCACAAAACTTCCAAGGATCAGCCAGCGGAACTCATCTTTTATAAATTGATAGGGATATTTAGTTCCCTCCGGGACTGCAATCATTGGCAGGTTGGGAAAATAGGCATCCACATACGCATTCATTTTAACTGATAATGGATGAAGGTAATATCCTAATTGGGTCGTTGCATAAACTATCCCTGGTAAAAAATGTATCCAGTATTTTCTTAAGGGCAGAGGATTTCGGAATAACAGCTCATACACGAAAAGGTATATCAAGGGGGCAATCATGAGAACCAAAGGTTCCGTGGAATCATTAAAATGCAGGGTATATTTCATCAATCCACTATAGCACAGAAATACATCGATGGCAACTATGGTTTGCACAAATAAAAACCACCCCAGGAACCTCAGGGAACGGTTTTTCCCAGCAGACTTTAATACAATAGCCAGGAATAACAGCAGCCCTAACACTATGCCAACAACCATGAAATACGTCACCCAGTTATGGCGAATTGGTATTTGATCCCATATTTGCTGATAGTCATTCATAAGATACCTTGGCTACTCCTGGTAGTCTGCAAGTTTTTGCGGTCCCTCTAAAAGGATCCTTACAATCTGAAGCGTACCGTCTTCCTTGCTGGCAATCTGCCATTTAATCAGTGCGATACTTCCTTCCACAATCTCAATCCCGGTAATACTCCTCGGATGTACACAACTCCCGTCATTAAAAAATGGGATTTCCCCGGGTTCGGGAAACCGTGGCCGGTGGGTATGCCCTGCAATGGTAAGCTGCATATTGTTTCTGAGTATCCATTTCTTTATCCGACGTTCCACTTTGATGAGCTCCTTGTAATTCTTGGCCGGACTTGTTGGATCGGCAATGCCCCAGACCTGCAGGGGTTTCCAAAGCACACGCACTAAGAATCGACCCCAGCGCCAGAGGGTGTAATTGAACCAATCGGCCTGGTGGCCATGGACCAGGAAAAGTTCCTGTCCGGTGTCTTCATGTTTTAACACCAGCGCCTCGTGATAGCTGATGTCTCCAAAGAGCTCTTTGTCCCGTTCCTCAATGGGTTCAAAATAGCTGCCCAGATGTTTTTTAACATAATCCGGGTCCTTGTAGACCATATCGTGGTTCCCCCAGATCATGTGAAGGCGATTTTCAAGGTGGTATTGCTGCAAAAGTTTGTAGACATTCTTATGTGCCTCAAAGAGCTGTTCGAAGTGTATGTTCTCCCAGAGTTCGTCCCCGTCTCCCAGCTCACAATATTCGAAGCCTTCCTTAAAATAATGACTCAGGGCGTGAAAATAGATGTTCCGATTGTTCGCAAAATCATCTGCAAAACTATTGTCGCCCCGATGGCAGTCACTAAAAAGGATAAACCTGGAAGTGTTGTTAAACGATATCCGTTTAGCTTCTTTGTATGCCCTGTTCAACCTGTTGTTAGACGACATGCTGCAAATTTGTACTAATATCCAAAAAAACAGCGTAACACCGCAATTATTGACCCTCCCATAAAAAATCAAGCTAAATTTGTAATTTTAACGTCCTCTTTAAGACTAATGGGTAATGCATAAGGATCACGAAATGGAATTTCCGATTAAGGCGCTGATAAGCTTTGACAAGTTTTTACGTCAGTATGATGCCATGGCCTTAAGCGATGATCCGCAGAAGGCAGCAAAGGCAAAGTACATCCTGGATGCACAGGCGCCCTACCCGGAACTCCGGGAGGGCTTTGAAGATGTCACCCTGTTGGAAAAACACAAGGAGGTGATCCATATCATCCTGCAGGATGCTTTTAGCGAAGTGCTGGGTGAGAATGAAATAAAAGCAGCTTCCTTACCATATTTCAATCTGATATTCAATTCATCCAAACGTCTTCAGAAAATACTGGATGCGGCAGGTAAGGGCTATGAACCCTTGATACGTGACCGGGAAGAAGGGCTGGATTATATCATGGCCAGTACGGTGATCCTTACCTTCTATTACGGTTTCAAACTGGATTACAACAGGCCTTATTTTTATGATATCCCGGATGCCAATGGGGTAATTCGACATTATCGTATTCTGTACAATGCCGATTTTATAGAATTGTTTCCCACGGATCTGGCCAAAGAGCTGACCCAGGATGATGTGGACGAGTTGTTGGCCAACCCCCATGATCTTGAATTATGGAAGGAAAAAATCCCGCCCAACAGTTTTATTTCCAAGGGGTTTGTGATCTCCAATATGTTTGATGTTACCTCAGACCAGACAATTTCAGAGATTAAATCGGCTCTGATTTCCAGCGATAAAAGGGGTAATGACAACTTCACGGAAGACCTGCAGGAAACATTCCGGTCTTTCTTCCGTTCCAAAAACCTGCGTGTAGGTTTTGTGGGATATGACCCCCATGCAAATTACTTCAAACGCGTCCACGGCAAGAAGATGAATAGTTTCCTGTTAGGCGACAAAGAAGCAGAGGTATGTGATGAAGCCCTTTGCCAGGAATCCTACGAAAAATTATTAAAACAAAATACCTATTTCGCCATCCCTGATGTAGAGAAATACTACACC
>JABDRK010000172.1 GCA_013041785.1 Eudoraea sp. | reverse complement strand
CCGTGAGCAGGATGGATGGGAAGAAGTTTTTCCGTGCTTTCCCCAGGGTGACGGCCAAATTAGAAAGTGCACTGGAAACGGGTGAGCTTCGCAAGTGATAGTAGTTCAAATGTCTACTTAAAACTTTATTCAAATCTTCTGCAAATAGCCGTTTCTTTTTTAATAGCGCGGCTGGCATTACCTTCTATTCACCAGTGATCAGGGAGAAATTCAGTATCTTCAAATTGCATTGTGTAGATAACTGAAGGTATTTGATACATGAAGAAAAACAAATGTGCCTGGTGCCTTGGCGATCCGCTTTATGAGGCTTATCATGACCAGGAATGGGGGGTTCCGGTCAGGGACGACCAAGCGCTTTTTGAATTTCTGGTGCTGGAAACTTTCCAGGCGGGATTGAGTTGGATAACCATTCTTCGCAAAAGGGAAAATTTCAGAAGGGCTTTTGATCTGTTCGATTACCGTAAAATTGCCGGCTATGGCGAAGAAAAAATTGCCGAGCTGCTACAGGATCCCGGGATTATCCGAAATCGATTGAAGGTCAGGGCTACGGTAACCAATGCACAGGCCTTTCTTAAAGTACAGGAAGAATACGGCAGTTTTAGCAATTATATATGGGAATTTGTAGACCATTCCCCTGTGAAGAACAAGGTCGTGAACTATCGCGAAGCCCCGCCCACGAGTCCGATATCAGATTTGCTCAGCAAAGATTTGAAAAAGCGTGGCTTTAAATTTGTAGGTAGTACCGTAGTTTATGCACATATGCAGGCTACCGGGATGGTAAATGATCATGAAATCACATGTTTTCGATATGAAGAAGTTTAGTAGTTTTTTGCTGCTGGTATTTCTGATAAATACCGGCATGGCTCAGGACAAATATGAAAGGGAATATCGCATACGGAAATCACAGTTTCCTGAGCAGGCTTTTACCTTCCTTGACACCTATCTCAAGGATGTAAAAAGGCTTCGTTTTTACAAGGAATTGGACAGTGCAAAGACCAGTTACGAGGCCAAGTTCAAGAAAGACCGGCTATTTTACAGCGTCGAATTTGATGAAGAGGGACTCCTTGAAGATGTGGAGATACTGATCACTGAGGTTGATATTCCCAATTCAAGTTTTCAGGCGATACAAGAATATCTGAAATCCAATTTCAAAAAATTCAGGATCCGCAAAATTCAGCAACAATATACACTAACGGCCTTCCAAAACGTGGAAAACACGTTGCATAAGGCGTTTCAAAACCTGATAGACCCGAAAATAAATTACGAACTCATCGTTGCGGGAAAAAAAGATCGCGATTTTCAGGACTACGAAATCCTTTTTGACAGTGAGGGTAAGCTTATTCGCTTGAGGAAATCACTGCCGGCAAATTATGACCATGTCTTGTATTAGGGGGTGTTGGCTTTTACTGATGCTTTTGTTTTTCGTCTCCCTGCATAGTCAGGAAGGTTTTACGGGCTTTTGGCAGCCAGGGATATCCATTAACTATAAGGTTGCACCAGGCTACCAACACAATTTTTCTATCACCAACCGCAGTTTTATATACCAGAATGATGATTGGGATTTTGCCGTAAGGCAACTGGACCTTGTTCATTTCTCCAACTGGAAGTTCCTGGACAATCAGAGCCTGGGTTTTGGCCTGCAATATCGGTTCCGAAAATGGTTTGAAACAGATAGGGGAAATGAACTTCGGCTAACCCAGCAATACAATATTACCTCCAGACCGCAGGCCACACGTTATGGTCATCGCCTACGAGCAGAACAGCGAATTTTAAAAAATTTAACCATCCACCGTTTACGATACCGTTTTGCTGTTGACCGTCCGCTTTCAGGAGAAAAACTGGACATAGGAGAGCCATACCTTGTGGGAACATCGGAAACCCTTTTAAGTGTTGCTGCAGGAACAGCGCCACAATACGATCTCAGATTAGGAATGAACCTGGGATGGCTAATATCAAATACTGGAAAAATACAGGCCGGACTGGAATACCGCATTGAAGATTTTACCGGATTTGGCAATGATGTTTTATTTTTGAATACAACCCTTGTCCTTTCCCTTTAGTATTTGCATATAGGCCTCCCGGGAGATTTCTTCGGCCCCCATACTTTCTAAATGCGAAGTATACAACTGGCAATCGATCAGGCCATATCCTTTTTCGTGCAGCTCCTGGGCCAGTTTGATCAATGCAAACTTGGAGGCGTTATCCACAAGACTAAACATGCTTTCCCCACAAAAAACATGACCGAGATCTACCCCATATAGGCCTCCGACCAGTTTACCATCCTGCCAGACCTCATAAGACTTGGCAATC
>JABDRK010000159.1 GCA_013041785.1 Eudoraea sp. | reverse complement strand
TTCCTATCCCGAACATATTTGACGGGATTGATATCTCAGAAGCTGCTTTCGCGGACAAAGCCAATACTAAAATTGCAAATTCCGAATTTCTGAACGGACTGGATTACGTTAAAGCCACCAGTAAAGTAATACAAGAACTGGAAAAGATTGGCAAGGGAAAAGGAAAGATCAACTATAGACTGCGGGATGCGGTATTTAGCCGACAGCGCTATTGGGGAGAACCCTTTCCGGTTTACTATAAAAACGGGTTGCCGCAGATCATAGGCGAAGAATACCTGCCGCTTACCCTCCCGGAGGTTGAAAAATACCTGCCTACGGAAACCGGGGATCCGCCCCTGGGAAATGCTTCTGTGTGGGCCTGGGATGTGGAAAAAGCAGAGGTGGTGTCCAATGATTTGATCGATCATAAGAACGTTTATCCGCTTGAGTTAAACACCATGCCGGGATGGGCGGGTAGTTCCCAGTATTTTAACCGCTATATGGATCCTTTAAATGATGAAGCGATCTATTCCCCGGAAGCCGTCAATTACTGGCAGGATGTTGATCTGTATATCGGTGGGGTTGAGCATGCCACGGGGCATTTATTGTATTCGAGGTTTTGGCAAAAATTTATGTTCGATCTTGGCCTGGCCCCGGTTGAAGAATATGCTAAGAAACTTGTTAACCAGGGGATGATCCTGGGAACCAGTGCTTTTGTTTATCGCGAAGAAGGGACAAACCGGGTGATTTCCAAAGGCCTGGTAAAGGACAAAGACGTTACCCCCATACATGCAGATGTATCCCTTGTGAATGCCTCAGATGAACTGGATATTGAAGGGTTTCGTAAATGGCGACCTGAATTTAAAGAAAGCGAGTTTGTATTGGAGGACGGAAAATATTTGGTTGGCCGGGAGGTCGAGAAAATGTCTAAGTCCAAATACAATGTGGTTAACCCTGATGAAATTTGTGTAGAATACGGGGCTGATGCTTTAAGGTTGTACGAAATGTTCCTGGGACCTTTGGAACAAGCCAAGCCGTGGAATACAGCTGGAATAACGGGCGTATATGGTTTCCTTAAGAAGTTGTGGAAGCTCTACCATTCAGGACCGGAAGGTACTTTTCATGTGCAGGATGGCACCCCTGAAAAAGCTGCATTGAAAACCTTACATAAGACCATTAAAAAAGTAGAAGAAGATATTGAAAACCTCTCATTCAATACTTCTGTATCTTCCTTTATGATATGCGTTAATGAACTTTCTGCTCAGAAATGCAAGAAGAGGGAAATCCTGACTCCGCTCGCGATCCTACTTTCCCCCTATGCTCCACATATGGCAGAGGAATTATGGCATAAGCTTGGTCATGAGACCTCCATAGCCAATGCTGCTTTCCCGCTGTTTGATCAGCAATTTCTTGTTGAGGACACCAAAGCATATCCTATATCATTTAACGGTAAAATGAGGTTTACCCTGGAATTGCCGCTGGACCTTAATAAGGAGGGCATTGAAAAAGCGGTTATGGACCATGAAAAAACCCAGGCACAACTTCAGGGGCGTACACCTAAACGCGTAATTGTTGTTCCGGGGAAAATTGTAAATATTGTTGGCTAAGCCAGGAACCCCATCTTTTGAAAAACCAGGTAGGATTCCATCCGCCGCTATATCAATAGATGGTGCACATAATCTCTATATCTAATTCACACTAAATAGCAAAAAGTATCATATTTTACAACAGACCCCCACTTATTAGGGGGTTATGTTTATAAAAAATGTAATTTTTATAGGACACCCCCTGTATTTTATCGATTAATTTCGTTTTTTTGTTATAAATCAAACATTTTTAGCATCTGAACTTAAAAACTGAACAAAATGATTGTAGGGATTCCTAAAGAGATCAAAAACAATGAAAGCAGGGTAGGGATGACCCCTGGGGGCGTTCTGGAACTTACGCATAAGGGGCACCAGGTATTTGTGCAATCCGGAGCCGGTATTGGCAGCGGATTTACGAATGAGGACTATCAAAAATACGGGGCACAAATCCTCGAGACCATCGAGGAGGTCTATGCGATGAGCGAGATGATCGTTAAAGTCAAGGAACCCACCCCTGTAGAATACCCCCTGATTCGCGAGGGGCAGGTGGTTTTTACCTATTTTCATTTTGCTTCCAGCGAACGCCTGACCCGTGCCATGATAGACAGCAAGGCCATTTGTATAGCCTATGAAACGGTGGAAGATGAAGACGGTACACTTCCCTTGCTGACTCCCATGTCTGAGGTTGCAGGCCGTATGGCTATCCAACAGGGAGCGAAGTATTTGGAAAAACCGGTTAAAGGGAAGGGAATACTGCTGGGCGGAGTACCAGGTGTTCCTCCTGGAAGGGTACTGGTATTAGGTGCCGGAACGGTAGGTATACAGGCTGCCAAAATGGCGGCCGGATTAGGAGCCCATGTTACCGTGCTTGATGTTGACATGAAGCGTCTGCGTCATGTGAATGACATCATGCCCCCGCATGTGATGACGCTATACTCCAATGAATACAATATACGCAAGCACATCAAAACCCATGACCTAATTGTTGGGGGTGTCCTTATCAAAGGGGCCAAGGCACCTAAACTGATTACCCGTGATATGCTGAAAACCATGCATCCAGGGGCGGTAATCGTTGATGTGGCCGTGGACCAGGGGGGATGCGTAGAAACCAGCACACCTACTACCCATGAAGACCCCGTATTTATCATTGATGATGTGGTGCATTACTGTGTTGCCAATATGCCTGGGGCGGTACCCTACACTTCTACCCTTGCACTCACCAATGTTACTCTTTCCTATGTGCTTTCCCTGGCAGAAAAAGGATGGGAGCGAGCCTGTTCGGAAGATCCTGCCCTGCAAAAAGGGCTCAATATTGTTAAGGGGGAGATTGTGTATGAAGAAATAAAATCAATATTCCCGGATAATCCTGTGCTGGTATAATTGTACAATATGTCAGTATTTGAAGTCCCGCCAGTCTTTGGCGGGATTTTTGTTTTAGTAAATTGTAATTTTGTAAAAACGACACATAGCAATGGGCACATATTATATACTTATAGGGGCTATTGCCCTGATCAGCTGGCTCGTCAGCAGCAGGCTAAAAAGCAAGTTTAAACATTATTCTAAAGTGCATCTGCGCAATGGAATGAGCGGCGCTGAAATTGCGGAAAAGATGTTGGCAGACCATGGTATTCGCGATGTAAAGGTGGTATCAACTCCTGGAATGTTGACAGACCATTATAACCCTAAAAACAAAACCGTAAACTTAAGTGAAGGGGTTTATAGTCAGCGCAATGCAGCTGCGGCGGCAGTGGCGGCTCATGAATGCGGGCATGCCGTACAGCATGCTACGGCTTATCAGTGGCTCACCATGCGTTCTAAACTTGTACCTGTAGTCAGTGTTACCTCCAGCCTTTCCATGTGGGTGGTGTTTGGTGGGCTGATGTTGGGAGCGGGAGCTGGCTTAGGCTTTGGCTTTTACATCGCAGTAGCGGGTCTCATCATGATGGGCCTTGCTACTATATTCAGTTTCATTACCCTCCCGGTGGAATATGATGCCAGTAACCGGGCGCTGGCCTGGCTTCGCAACAGGAACATGGTTTCCCAGGAAGAGTATAAGGGCTCGCAAGATGCTTTGAAATGGGCTGCACGCACCTATTTGGTTGCGGCTATCGGGTCATTGGCCACCCTGGTGTACTGGGGACTTCAGGTTTTCGGAGGGAGAGACTAGCCGTAAATTATTCTTATTGTAAATCCAACTTCTGTAGTGCTTATATACTGATCTGCCTGTCTATTTGCTGAGCCAGGGATATAAAAGTTTCGGTTCTTGAAACGCCTTCTATTTGCTGAATTTTCTTGTTGAGTACCTGCATAAGGTGCTCATTGTCTCTACAGAGCACCTTAATAAGTATGGACCAGTCGCCCGTGGTATAGTGGCATTCCAGTACCTCCGGAATTTTTTCCAGCTCCTTTACCGCTATGGGGTTGCTCATTGCCTTATCGAGGTAGATCCCGATATAGGCCATGGTCCTATAGCCCAAAACCTTTGGATTGATCACGAATTTTGATCCTGCGATCAGGCCCGATTTTTCGAGTTTCCGCAGGCGCTGATGTATAGCTGCCCCTGAGATACCGATGTCCCGTGCAATTTCAAGGATGGGTTTGCGGGCATCACGCATGAGGTGTCTTAGGATCCTTTTATCTATCCCATCAATTTTTATGGATTCGTTAGGAGATTTCATATTTAGGCTACTGATTATAACCCTAAGATAGTATAATTGCAATAAATTCTAACCGGCTACAGTATCCGGATTATATCCCAGATAGGGCACTTCATATTCCTGGAATACCACATCGTATTTGGATAGTTCCTTTAGAATTGGAGTATAGACTTCATGTTGGATAGGGATCTGTACTCCCGGGGTTTTAATTTGACCGTTAAGGATTCCCAGGGTGCACATGGCCACTGGTAGCCCTACCGTTTTGGCCATCGCTGTATATATGCGGTCTTCTCCCAGCACCACCATATTGGCATCGATCTGTTTTTTTACCCCGTTTAGCTCATATCCAAATTGGTGATACATCACAATCATATCCTTGTCGTCTTCTTCGAGTGTCCAGCTATCTTCCAATAATTTCTGCAGCAATTGTGCCGGGGTGGCATTTTTGATGTTGAAGTACTTATTGGGGTTAAAGAGGTCCAGTTCGATAAGTTTTTCCCACATAATATCGTCCTGGTCTATTTTCAGGTAATGTCTCAGCTTAAGCTCTACCGAATCTGTTGGAGAATACGGCAGGAAGAGATTGGTAAAATCCCGGTAAGACATGTTTTCCGATTTTTCAAGGGTATACTGGTCGTCCGTCATACCCAGTTGCACGAACATGTTCCACGCCTTGGAAAACCCTACCCGCCTCATGGTGCCCCGAAACAAGGTAAGTGTATCCTGCAGCCCGTAGTCTTCCCTGTAATTTAGAGAATCCCGGTTGGCATAGGCTTCAAATCTCCCATAACCCGGAATCTCCAGAAATTCTGTCCTCCTGAACAGCTTGTGATAGGGAATGTATTTGTAGGTACCTTCCTGAATAAATTTGGCCGCACCGCCTTGCCCGGCAAGGACAACATTTCTTGGGTTCCAGGTGAATTTATAATTCCAAAGATTATTATCGCTTTCAGGAGCGACCAGGCCTCCGGTAAAAGATTCAAACAGGAGGATTTTACCTCCCTGGTCGCGGATATTGTTTATGATCTGCATGGCACTCATATGGTCAATACCCGGGTCCAGCCCAATTTCATTCATAAAGACCAGTCCTTTTTTCTTTACCTCCGGATCCAGGGCGCGGACTTCCTTGCTGATATAGGAGGCAGTAACCAGATTTTTCCCGTATGCCAGGCAGTCTTCAGCTACCTTGATATGGAATCTTGGAGGGAGCATGGAGACAACAATATCAGCTCCCTGGATACAGGCAGCCCGCTGGTCATCGTTCAGAATGTCCAGGGCAATGACTGTGCAGGCAGTATGTGATCTTACTGAAAAAGGGACGTTGTCCGGGTTTAAATCTGCTACCTGTAATTCAAGTTGTTCAGGGCCTGATTTGTCGAGGAAGTAATCCATGAGATAGGCTGTGGACTTCCCGGCTCCGATGACCAGTATTTTTCTCATTTTGTTAGCTAAGGTGATTATCTTTGACTCCGAAAGCTAAGGTATCAATTTGTTAAATTTATAAAAAAAGTTGCCCTGGAAGTTATGAACAAAACAATCTTTGGAACGGGGATATTATTTGGCGTTACTGCTATAATATTGGGCGCCTTCGGAGCTCACGGACTGGAAGCCCGGTTAGAGCCTGCACAGTTAGATACATTTGAAACAGGTGTAAAGTACCAAATGTATCACGCACTTTTTTTGCTGGTTTTGGCACAGTTAAAATCGCTTTCCAAAAAACGTCAAAAACAGGTTTTTATATTGACTTTGCTTGGGGTTGTGTTTTTCTCCTTCTCTATTTATTTGCTGGCCACAAATGTGCTCACAGGATTTGATTTCAGGGTGATTGGATTTGTAACCCCTATTGGTGGGTTGTGCCTCATTGCCGCCTGGATTCTGACAGGCTATGGAATCTGGAAGTCAAAAAAATAAGCCGGTCCTCTTCGAAACGTACAGAAGTATCACCTGAGTAGATAAAAAAATCCCCGGTGTTTACCGGGGAGTTATTTATTTTTTGTTAACGCTGGTG
>JABDRK010000151.1 GCA_013041785.1 Eudoraea sp. | reverse complement strand
GGAAGCCAAAATAATCAGGGTAAAGGAGAATGCAATGTGGATGCCCACTCCACCCATTGTTGGAGTTATTACCCCATGTGCACTGCGGCCATCGGGTTCGTCCATAAGGTGTTTCTGACGGAGCGTCCAGATAAGCGGCGGGAAAATCCTGTTCGCCACTAAAAAGGAGAGCACAGAAGCAATCAGCGCTAATGCGTATAAATTGGACAATACGGATTTGACATAAATCAACATCCAGTGGGGTTTTGGTTGGTTTGTGTTCTTAGTTTAAAGCGATTTCTATTTCAAGGCCATACTTTTCTACAGTTTAAAACAGGTTAATATTTCAGATTGGGACATCTTTTTTTATTGGTTAGACTATGCTGTCCTACCTATTTACGAACATAATGGATTATCTTCAAAATTGGTAACTCAGTTATTACTTTTTATCAAACGCACAATTTGAAGGTCCGATTTATGCCAAATGCGAACTTCAGGTGTCCCTGAAAGTGATTTTTCTTATCACGCCTTCAGCATCCAATTTGTGTAAACACTCAAATCTAAGAGGGTATTTCCTTGTGTTTCTTTGGCTAAAGATGGAAATGCCCTACACTAAATCCACTGGTCCACAGCTGTATTCAGCCTTAAATGTTTACAATAAATTATTAATGATTAGACCGTATGCTAATCATTCTCGGGGGAAGAAAGCTTAAAAGTAGAAAACTCTGTACCCTTTCAAAACGTTGTAGACAAACGACTTATTTATTCGATAGGCTACACTTTAAATTTATAAAAGGGAGCAACAGGACAAACTGTCTCGGCCATAATTGCATTTAGCACTTCCTTTACACTACTCTTTTTAGTATCGGCCTTACTGTTTAGACAAGCTAATGCCCGGTAAAAACCTGGAGTAGTATAGATTGATTACCTTAGAAGGAGGAACCAGTGCCTCATTTTCAATGGCTACGTTCAGATCTTCCAGGGAGAAACGATATTGGGTTTTTGCAGCTATTGCTTATGCCCTTATCCTTATGTCGCTCAGCTTTGGGCTGACTTTCCAAAGATTACTATGGGACCCGGGAATCCAGGTAGTGCTCTTTCTGCTGGGCATGCTGCTTACTGCCGTGACTATTTTGGTTTATGGACTTAAGGTGCGCCCAAGCAAAACGGAACTGGTGGTATGGCTTGGTTTTGCGACAGTAGGTATCATGTTTATTTTCAGGCTCGGAGCCCCGGAACGCAGCCACCTAATGGAATATGGCGTTCTTGCTATTTTTATATACAAAGCCCTTACCGAAAGATACACTACAAAAGGGCTGATTTTCCCGGCACTGCTGGCCTTTATCCTGACTTCATTTTCAGGGGCTATTGATGAAGGAATCCAATTCTTTATGCCCAACAGGTTCTTCGATCCCGAAGACATCCTATTTAATTGCCTCGCAGCGCTGCTTGCTATTGGGGGAAGCCTGATTTTGGGCCAGACGCGCAAATGGTTCCGCAAAACCACCTCATAATCCAGGCCCTCAGATCGTAAAAAAACGCCTTATGGTCGAAATGACTTTGCAGGCAAATCCTTCGTTAAACTGCAGCTTTCCCAGATTTACAATTATACACAATCCGATAGCCTGTTAAAATTCTCTTTTTATCTAAAAATTGAAGCTTGTCCCATTGCTCAATATAAATTGAGGGTAGAAATAGTAAAACCCCCAAATATGAATCTGAAGATTAACCTTATCGAGTTTGGCCGTTTTTTAATATGCCTGGGCATCGCTTTTGTTGGCTGGCTCTATATGTGGAATACCGGTTCTATTTTCTAGTCCAAAATTCTTTTTTAGGAATTCTCATTAAAGATGTGCGGAAAGCGCAGCAGGCGAGGTACATCCTAACTGCTCCATCGTCTGCTTCAGTTGGGCTTTGAGCATTGCAATGGTATGTTCTCCTCCGTTTTTACCCAGGGCAGCGGTACCATACATGAATGCCCGGCCTAAAAAGGTGAACTGGGCTCCACAGGCCATCGCCCGTGCGATATCTGTGCCTGACCTCAGGCCACTATCCATCATGATGGTGAGTTTATCGGCATATTTTGGTGCCAAACGCTGCAGGGCAGCAATAGACGATTCCCCGATATCGAGTTGCCTTCCTCCATGATTTGAAATCACGATACCGTCCAATCCCAGTTTTACGGCCAGCGCTGCATCAGCCTCGGAAGCTACTCCTTTGAGCACCAGGGTACCCTTCCAGCGATCTCGTATGGCTGCTATTTTATCCGCAGTCATGCGTTTTTCAAACAACTCATCCATAAAGCGACCCAGTCCCCTTAGGTCGAGCCCCTTGGGCATATAGGGTTTCAGGTTGGCAAAGTGTGGGGTACCTTCCATCAACGTAGCCAAGGCCCACTGTGGTCTGCTCAGCATTTGCAGGATGTTGCGCATGGACATGCGGGGTGGCATGGAAAGTCCATTGCGGATCTCCCTGGGCCGGTACCCGTGTGTGGGGACATCACATAACAGCACCAGGACCTTGCAACCTGCGGCCTCCGCCCGGGCAATAAGGTCGTCACGGACTTCTGAGGAAGCCGGATGGTAAAACTGAAACCAGGCTTTACCTTCAGTCAGCTCACAGATTTCTTCGATAGGGCTGGTAGCCACTGTGCTGAGAATAAAAGGCAGCTTATGATTGAAAGCTGCTTTGGCCAGTATGCGTGAAGCGCCGGGCCACATAAGCCCTTGTAACCCCATTGGGGCAACACCAAAGGGTGCACTGTAGGTTTCACCAAAAAGGCTGGTCTGTAGTGCTGCACCTGAATAGTTAACCAGGTAGTTTGGTTTGAGCATCAGCTGTTGGAGCTCACGGGTGTTTCGTGCCAGGTTCTCCTCCTGATTGCATCCTCCGTCGAGATAGTCGAAAGCAAACCGGGGAATACGATGCAGTGCTTTTATCCTGAGGTCCTCGACCTGTGGATATTTTCGATTGAAGTTGATATTTCCCTGGTTTCGCATCCCTATAATTTGATATAAAAATACGTATTCTGTTTCAGTAGGGATGCCCTTTCCAATGCATTGCGCTACCACAATTCATTTTTTGTACTACCTTTAATTCTCCTGCATAAACGTTGTGTATACCATTGTTGACATAGAAACCACGGGGAACGGGATCAAGGGCAATAAGATCACCGAGATTTCCATTTTCAAGACAGACGGAAACAAGATAATCGATGAATTCACATCCCTTGTTAACCCGGAATGCGAAATCCCATATTTTATCACCGGTCTAACCGGGATCGATAATTTTATGGTGCGGAATGCCCCTACCTTAAAGGAAATTGCCCCCCGGATCCAGGCCATAACGCGTGACTGTATCTTTGTGGCACACAGTGTCAATTTTGATTACCATGTGATCAAAAACGAATTTTCGCTGATTGGGGAGTCCTTTATTAGGAAAAAACTCTGTACCGTCCG
>JABDRK010000148.1 GCA_013041785.1 Eudoraea sp. | reverse complement strand
CTATAATCATTCCGACCACTCCAAAAAGCAATCCGGCCACAATGATGATCAGAAATATTTCCAGGGGATGTGACTTAACGCTATTGGAAAAAATAAAGGGCTGTGAAAAGAAATTATCCACCAGTTGCCCCACGATAATCCCAATCATCACATAGCCTGCTTTTGGCAAAATAACCGTGCTGAAATCAGCATCCAAATTACTGGTCATGGTGAGGAAAAGCATCAATACCCCACCAATGATCGGACCCACATAAGGGATGATATTGAACAGAGCACATAGAAAGGCAATTACCACAGCATTTTCAATTCCAACCACTAGCAGGACGATGACATAAATAGTGAACAGGATCAGGATCTGTATCAACAAACCGATAAAATACCGTGAAAGCAGGTTATTGATCTTGTCTATGGACTTTACGGTTTTGGATTCTTTGGTTTGTGGGATAAATACCAGCAATCCTCTTTGAAACAACTTGCTATCCCTGAGGAAGAAAAAGGAGATAAATAATACGGAAAACAAACCGATACTTACCGAACTGAGGATGTTGACAAAGGAGTTCAGGATATTGGGAATAAAGCCCAGATCCAGGCCATCCAGAACATTCTGGTCCAAAGCGGATTCCCGAAGCAGTTCATTTACCTCTTCCGTGGAAGCACCGAAATACTGGATCACTTCTCTGTACAGTTGGTTAAGGCTCCTTTGTAATTCATCAATATTAAGCAGCGAAAGGTTGCGACTTTGTTCCGTAATCAAGGGCACAAAGAGCGCAATAATACCCGCAACAATACTCACCATAAATAACATGGTAACTACTACCGCCAGGGTATTCGGAAATTTTAAGCGACTCCTCAGAAAAAGGGTCATGGGTCTCCCGATAAGGGCCACTACAACAGCCAGGGCAATATAGGCAATAACAGACCTGATCTCATACAGGAAGTACAGCAATAGCAGGATTCCTGCTATGATTCCTACCGCGCGCAAAATACCTTTGGATATGATCGTTGGTGTCACCCGTTAACTTTTAAAAACATATTGAACAATATTAGCACCCATTTGAAGGGCTTTTTGCCTGACCTCTTCGGGGTCGTTGTGTACTTCCGGATCTTCCCATCCATCGCCCAGATCGCTTTCAAAAGTAAACAGGAGTACCAATCTGGCCTCATGAAAGATTCCCAGCGCCTGCGGCCGCTTACCGTCATGTTCGTGTATTTTGGGAAGGCCCTGTGGAAATTTAAATTTTTGGTCGAATATGGGATGATCTGCCCCCAGTTCCTGTAATTCCTTGTCTGGAAAAACCTTTTTCAACTCTTTTCTCAGGTAAGGTTCCATACCGTAATTGTCATCAATATGTAAAAATCCTCCGGATAGTAAATACATCCTGAGGTTCTCGGCTTCCTCAACTGAGAAGAATACATTGCCGTGTCCGGTCATATGCAACATGGGATATTGAAAAATTGCCTCCTCTCCGGCTGTTACGGTTTGAGGTTTCTCATTGAGGACGGTTCCAATATTCTCGTTGCAGAAAGCGATTAAATTTGGCAGTGCGGTTGGATTGGCGTACCAGTCCCCACCCCCGCCGTATTTAAGAATTGCGATGTCCTGGCCTAATCCGGACATTCCCTTAAACAGGAACATCAGCAGCAATAGGATATGGAAAGATTTAAAACCTGGCATGGGTTCAAAGGTAGTCAATAAGCTAATTAATTGTGATTACCCGCATTATCTGCTGTTGATGATGGCAACTGTACTACAGGCCACTATGGCCGCAGTTTCCGTGCGCAATCGGGCATCTCCAAGCGACACGGGGTAAAATCCATTTTCATAGGCCAGGTCGATTTCCTTTTCTGAGAAATCTCCCTCAGGGCCGATGAGAATCGTGATATCCTTGTCTGGCGCTACCCGGCGGACCAGTTCCATTTTTTCCTCTTCCTGGCAATGTGCTATAAATAATAACCCCTCATGCTCACGTTTGATAAACTCATCGTAAGTTAGAGGCTCATTTAGTTTTGGCAAATAGGTCCGCAGGGATTGTTTCATGGCCGATTGCATGATCTTTTCCAGCCTGGGCAGTTTCAACACCTTGCGCTCTGAATGTTCACAAATTATTGGGGTGATTTCATGGACCCCGATTTCTGTTACTTTTTCGAGAAACCATTCAAAGCGATCCATATTCTTGGTTGGAGCCACAACCATATGGAGCCGATACATTTTCTGATGCTTTTTGGTGGTTTTGACAATGGCAGCCTTACAGCTTTTGGGATCTGCAACCAGGATTTCTGCAGTAAACAAATAGCCTTTGCCATTGGTAATCTGAAGTTTGTCACCCACTTGTTTTCGCAGGACCTTTACAATATGGCGGCTTTCTTCCTCAGGGAAAACAAATTGGGAGACGCTTTGGTCCAGGTTGGCACTGTAAAATAGTTGCATGTCTTATTCCTCGTTTAGTTTATGCCGTGCATGGGATAATCCCAGTTCCAGCCAGTGTTGTAATTGAAGTTCTGTTTGATAACCTCCAGGACCTACAAATAT
>JABDRK010000217.1 GCA_013041785.1 Eudoraea sp. | reverse complement strand
CCAGTCTAATTCTTTCATAGTCCGAATTTTATAAGGTACGATCCACTTCTAATTTAGGAGATAATCAGAAAGAAACGGCATTATTTCACCTAATTTAACTTCCTTTAACTGGAATTTGGCCTGGAATTGTAAGTGCGGGTATTTCATGACCTGATCCGGGCACAAAACTGCACATTTTCAGCCGGGATTCTCTGCATTTTAACCCGAATTTATGCTCTTGCTCGATTTCTTACTCACTTCGTCGAATAATCTCAATGTGATGATACAAGAGGACGTTATCTAATAAGTTAGAGACCAATCACGAAAGCTCTACTCTTAACCTGAACAACTAAATCATCAATTATGATCATCTTTATTCTGGTTCTTCCCATAGCCCTTTTCCTCAGTTATGCCATCCTTTTCCCAAAAACCAAAGGACAACTGCAGCCTTTAGAGATGCCCAAAACCACTTATCACAAGCCAAAAGGCTGGAAGAAATAAGTGAGTTAATAATGTAGATTTACTTTTTGAAACCGGGTTGTTTTATCTGGTAGTTCAGGCGCTTTTTCTCAGCAACTACCATATCTTCCACTTCCTTTAATAAAGCTTTCGCATCATAGATGATTCCATCTTTGATCGTGTAGCGCACACCCCCCACACGCACTACCTCGTTATCTTCGGTAAGTTTTATGGCTCCTGTGCCATACAGCACCTTTAGATTTTCAAGCGGATTTTCTTCTACCAGCACGAAGTCGGCCAGTTTCCCGGCAGCAACGGTCCCGATCTGATCGGCCATACCCAGTGCCTCAGCACCATTCAGGGTCGCCGCTTTGATAATTTCCAGGGGGTGGAATCCCGCCTCCCGTAGCAATTCCATTTCACGGATATAGGCAAAACCGTATAGCTGAAAAATAAAACCGGAGTCAGATCCTGCAGTGACCCGGCCTCCGCGGTTCTTGTATTCATTCACAAAGGCCATCCAGAGGGTGTAATTCTCTTTCCAGGCAACCTCCTGTTCTGTACCCCAGTAATGCCAGTAAGACCCATGTGAAATCTTGCTGGGTTGATAAAATTCCCAAAGTGAGGGCAGGGTATAGGTCTCATGCCATTCAGCCCTGCGCGCACGCTGCAGGTCGCGACTGGCTTCATAAATATTAAACGTTGGATCCAGGGTAAAATCCAGTTCGAGCAGTTCATCCATTACCGCGTTCCAGTGCTCGGAATACGGCTTTGCCGCTTGTTTCCATAGCTTACCGGCTTCCTCAAAGCGATGCTGTTCATTGTTGTAGTTGTAATCCAGGGGGTAATTTTGAACCGTACGGTCTTCAAATAAGGCTTCAGGCAATCCATACCAGTGTTCCATTGAAGTAAGTCCGGCTCTTGCCGAGTGGAGGACATTCCATCGGGCCACATTGAGCTGGGCATGATGGCAGGCGGAACGCAGCCCGAGCTTTTTATTTTCATCCAGTGCTGCAGCCATGATTTCAGGTGGTGCCCCGAAAAATTTTATGCCATCCGCTCCTTTTTTTGCATTGTTGCGCACCCATTCCCTGGCCGTTTCCGCACTGCTGATGGGTTCTTTGCTTCCCTGGCCAAATCCCGTGTAAGCGAGAATACGCGGAGCGACGATTTCATTGCGTGCACTCTTCCTTTTCAGGTCGAGGGTAAAGTCAATTCCCCGGCCACTGGGTTCGCGAACTGTGGTGATCCCATGTGCCATCCATAAACGGAATACATAATCGGGTTCTGCACCCTGCGCTTTACCGCCTATATGGCCGTGCATGTCTACAAATCCTGGCATCAGGTACATCCCGCTTGCGTCGAGCTCACGCCCACCGGATTTTAAGCTGGGCCTGCCATCCGGATCAATGGCCACCCCGGGATATCCCACAACCTGTACCCGCTTTATCCTGTTGTTTTCCACTACAATGTCTACTGGTCCCTGAGGAGGAGCTCCATTCCCATTAATCAGGGTAACCCCACGGATGATCAATTGGGAAAACGGACCTTCGGCAACGGGCTGTTCCTGGGCAATAGACAAAGTGCCTATGCAAAGGATAAGCAAGAGGGTGAGAAAATGATGTTTTTTCATGGGATTAGTTTCGTTTGGGTACGGTGATTTTTTGTCCGAGAAACAGGGCATTAAGGAATAATCGGTTGGTTCCATACCAGGAACCCCTGAAGTTCGGGTTGTCTGCAAACAACACCACTCTGCCACTTCCTAATGGACTTACAATAAGCGAAGCTGCGGGTTTCAGGAATTTTTCGAGATTGCGACTGGTAATAAACCCGTCAATATGTGGGTTATCTGTGTATTTTGCCACCGTGGCATACTCATTTTGACTTGGGGTAAGCCATACAGTATTGTTTTTATACACAGGAATTTCGTTTTCCCGGTAACCAAAACCAAGAGGGTGACTTACATCAAGATGGGCTTTGATGATAATTCCTCCAACGCTTTCCTTGCCCAGGTTCTCACGGGCGTTCACATAGGCTTTGCGTTCCGGAGCTTTTGTTGAGTCGACCTCCGATTTGATCAACTTTTCCTTTACCCATTTTTTCTTGATGATCCATTCGGAACCCGTACCAATGGTAATCAGGGTATTCCCCTTTTTTACCCAGTCCTTTATAACGTTCTGTTGTTTTTCGGTCAGGGAATAATTTCCGGATACCATAACCAGGGTATTGTATTGATCAAACTTAACCCGATTGAAGTTTCTCAGGGGGATTTTGGTGATCGGCATGCCGACCCGGGTATCCAGCAAATGCCAGACTTCTCCTGCTTCGTAAGATCGAACCCCGGTGCCTATCAACATAGCTGCCTTTGGTTTTTCAAGAGGCCGCATATAGCTGCTTCCCAGATCAACCCCTTGCAGATTATATCCGGTTTCCACACCAAACATGGGGACCATAAATTTATCCTGGGTGGTTTTCAATATATCGAAGACTTCATCTGTCGATTTCTTTTGCAGGCTCACGGGAACCAGAAGGGTGCCGTAGTTAAATCTTTTAGATGCTCCATTAACCTGTGCTGTGAAGGGTTTGAAAGCAGAAGACAGGACCAGGCCTTTTGTCTGTAGTTCATTCAAAACCGCGGGTGCGTTGTAATCGTCCCAATCTATCAGGTAGGCATATTCGGATTTTGTAACCGGGCTGATTTTTACCAGATTTTCTGTATTGTTCACGCGTTCACCCTTGGAAAATGAATTTACCGGGCGGTATTTCATGTGATAGAAGTTGGCAACAGACCAGGCTGAAGCATCATAATATACACTATCCCGGTACTTGTCATAGGTTTCAAACATGGTCTGTACCATACGGTATTGAGCTTGTCTGGTAGGCACCAGGTACTCCCCGTTTTCAGCCTTGTACACCTCGATCTTGTGGATGAGCAGTTTGTCAATGAAGGCCTTCACCCGATTTTGGTCGTTGGTGGCACCAAAACGATATGCCCTGATCCTGCTTTTTTCAGCATTACTAATGGCAGAAGAAAAGAAATCCTGTTGGTACTCATACAGGTAGTCCTTGTTCTCCACGGCAGCTTTTACCGTGGTAATGCTTGAGGTATATTGGTTTCTGATGGTAAAAGGAAAGGTAATTTCACCGAATGTTGTTTTTTGCTTGTGCCCGCGTGAACTTGCCTGTTCAAAAAGCAGACCCAGGCCTCCCTGCAGGTCGGGATAGGAAGAGCCGTAACCCGGATAGGTGCCGTCAAAAACTTCCTTGGTAAAATATAGGGATCCAATGCTGTCCAGTGCCCTGGAGTAATATTCTCCGAACAGGTTATTCAGGTCTTCATAATTCTCTCTGGGCATAATGGGATTAAGGGATCCGTTGGTTTTCATGGGTTCGAAAAAGTAGGTGCTTCGCGAACCCATTTCGTGAAAATCGGTAACCACGTTCGGATACCATTCGTGATACCACTTGAGTTTCCCCCTGCTTTCCGGATTAATGGCAAGCAACCAGTCCCGGTTCAGATCGAACCAATAGTGATTGGTACGCCCTCCCGGCCAGTATTCGTTGTGTTCTGCATCCTGCGGATCAGCTACCAGTGGCTTTCCCTGATACATATTGGCCCAGTGGGTATGTCTGTCTCGACCATCCGGATTTATGGTGGGGTCTATAAAGATTACCGCGTGTTCCACGTAGTTTACTATTTCCGGGTTCCGGGAGGCAACAAGCGTATAGGCTGTAAGCATCGCGGCTTCAGAACTTGATGGCTCATTCCCATGTACATTGTATGCCAGGTTGATAAAAACCGGTAGTTCCGGATCTGGCTTTAATTGCGCATTCGGCTGGGTATACGCCAGATGTCTTTCCTTTAAAGCAGTTAATTCGTTCATGTTTTCGGGGGCCGAAACGGTAAGGATTACCAGACGCCGCCCTTCATGGGTTCTCCCGTATTCATGAAGTGTTGCCCGGTCTGATACTTCCGACAGCCGTTCCAGGTATGCCACAATGCGGTCGTGCCGCGTATGGTGGGCCCCAATAGGATACCCTAAAAAGGTTTCAGGTGACGGAATACTTTCATTGAAAGGATGGTATTTTTCGAAAAAATAATCCTGCGCATGAAGCGGTAGGGCGAGCAAAAAGATTGCCCAAATAAGTTTTTTAAGCATGGAAAAGTGTTTTCGTAAATAAAGAATCTAAATATAGCAAGAATTCCCTGAATGCCATCTTTCAATAGGCAGGGTAAAAAGGAGTCTTTCAGGCAGTACTAAGCCACAGAATTTAAATGCTGTTGTTGGCCGATCTCCCGGAACTTTACGATATAATTCGTTCCTTTTTTAGTGGCATCCCTGGTAATAGTGCCTTTGAGTTGCCTGGTGAGGTTGTGAATTAATTTTAAGCCGAGGGACCGCGTACTCTTGTGGTCTACCTGGGCGGGGAATCCAACACCATTGTCCCCAATATTCAGCACATAGTCTTCATCGTCTTCCTTTTTAAGGGCGATGTTAATCTCTCCCTCATCATCTTCCTGTATTCCGTATTTCAAAGCATTGGTCAGTGCCTCATTGATCAGCAGCCCGAGGGGTATCGCTGTGTCTATTCCCAGCTTGATATCCGGGATGTCAATATTCAGTTTTACCTTGTTTTCGGCACCCTTGACAGATCTTACCAGGTATTCACTGAGTTCCTGTACATAGGTTTTATACTCAATTCTGGAAAGGTCCTCCCGCATATATAACATTTCATGAACCATAGCCATCGAAATCACCCGGTTCTGACTACTCTTTAGCAAACTCTTCATTTTAGGATCCTCGATACCCCGGGACTGCAGGCTCAATAAACTGGATACAGTTTGCAGGTTATTCTTTACCCTGTGGTGGACTTCACGCAGCAAGGTCTCCTTTTCCTTGATTTGGAGCTCGGTTTCCATTTTGGATTTATAAAGGTCAATGTGTGCTTTGAGCAGGTTTTTGGCCAAGACCCCACCCATCAGGTAAACGGATAGCAGAATGCTGAGCAGTGCAAAAATGGCCCGCGAAGATTCGGGAACGACGTTCTGGATGCCCAAAAAGCCCCAAACAT
>JABDRK010000094.1 GCA_013041785.1 Eudoraea sp. | reverse complement strand
AAGCTTAAGGCAGCTCCAGATCAAAGTCAGGTTCCAGATTTTGGGCGGTGGTTTCTTCACTCATTACCATGTCTTTGGTAAATTCCTCGCGGTCCTTACGCTCAGAGACCACGGCAAGGAATAATACAAACAGCAAAATGGCAAAAAAGATTACACTCTTTCTCATGGTTACGGCTATTTATTCATTCCCAGATTTAGTTGTAAGAAAGTTATCTGACATTTCTAAGTTGATTACATCGTTTCCAAAACGCCCCAAAGTTTTGCGTTGACGGGTGTAATACTTCTTAACATGGTAACTTCCCTTATCGCTGTCCGGGAATATTGAGCTGAACATATCAGCAATAGTAAAAATCGCCAGGGTTACCCGAAATAGGAAAAATAACCTATAACCTGCACAAAAAGTTCTACGAAAGGTAAATATTAGCTGCCTGAAGGTGAGAAATTTTCAGGTATAGCATTAAGATTTAGGATGTTCACGGGCCACGGTTTCCAATTCTTTGTACCAGGCCTCACCAAACTTTCGGACCAGGGCATCCTTAACAAATTTGTATACCGGTACTTGCAGGCTTTTCCCGAATTCACATGCAGGATTGCAGATTTGCCATTTATGATAATTAACCGCGGTGAGCTTGCTGTATTCCTTGACCCTTATTGGATACAAATGGCAGGAAATTGGTTTTTTCCAGGTTGTGGCACCAGCCTCATAAGCTGCTTCAAGCCCGCACTTCGCAATTCCCTTATCGTTAAAAATGGTATAGGCGCACTCTTTATTGTTTACCAGGGGCGTCTCCCATTCCCCATCCTGCCCTTTTATAAAGGTGCCTTGGGCATCAATGGCTTCCACCCCCTGGAGCCTGAGAAAGGGTTTAACCTCATTATATATTCTGTCCAGTATGGCAGTTTCCTCATCCTCAAGGGGGGCGCCGGCTTCTCCTTCGACACAACACGCGCCTTTACAGGCCTGGATATTGCAGACAAAATCCTGTTCGAGGATATCCTCCGAAATTAAGGTGTTTCCCAGCTGAAACATGCGTTTTTAATTTGTTGGCAAAGATAGGGTAAAGTGCTTCTTTCGGGCTGATAAATTTTTCGTCAGTGAGATCCAAATTCTTATCGAACACGTACATTTGCAGAGTTTTAATTTAAACGGTATTAGGATGAATTTCAATTTTAGAGAAATCGCTACGGCCAGTATGATATTATTTGCAGTGATTGATATTGTTGGCAGCGTCCCGATTATCATCAGTCTCCGGAATAAAGTGGGGCATATCCAGTCTGAAAAAGCCTCCATTATAGCCGCCAGTATTATGGTGGCCTTTCTTTTTGTTGGTGAGGAGATCCTGAATCTCATCCGGGTAGACGTGAATTCTTTTGCTGTAGCCGGTGCATTTGTAATGTTCTTTCTGGCAATTGAAATGATTCTAGGGGTCAACCTGCACCGCGACGAAAAACCGGAAACAGCTTCTGTTGTGCCAATCGCCTTTCCACTGATCGCGGGAGCAGGCACAATGACTGCCCTGCTGGCCCTGCGGGCAGAATTCTATGTCGAGAATATCATCGTGGCCATAGTCATTAATATTATATTTGTATATCTGGTGTTGAAGTCTTCTGCTAAAATTGGCAGGATCCTCGGGAACAATGGCCTGGGAGTAATCCGAAAGGTGTTTGGCGTGGTGTTGCTGGCCATAGCGGTGAAACTCTTCGCCACCAATATCAACGGACTGTTCTAGAAATATTCTTCATCCCTGCTTTTCAAGAAGCTACTATTATGAATAAAACTGTTGTCATCATTCTTCTGATTCTCGCCGTTGGCTTAATCGCTTATAATGCTACGCTGATCAATTATCAGCAACCTTTGGAAGGAAAAAGTGTTATTGCTCTGATCGGGGTGGTGGCTGCCCTCTGCGCTATTGTGCTGCTGCTGATTTATCTGACCTCAAAAAAGATAGAGGAAAAGGTGGACAAGGACTGAACGGCTTTGTTTTATTCCGACGCTTCGTTGTCTATCCCTTGCTTTAACATGGGTTGGTCCACTTTAAGGACTTCCCTGAGCATGCTGTCGGCCTTTCCTTTGATTTTGGCGTGAAGGTTTGATGAGAACAGTTGTTCTGCGAGGGTAGCTTTCAGATATAATTTGATCATATCCTCGTATGCGTAGAAGTCCAGCTTGATCTTTATAGAAGCGATATATTCCAAGAACTTATCAAAGAGGATATCGTCTACCCGAAATCCATTGTAAAACTCATCCTGTGTATATTCCGTATAACGGGTTCGGTCTTCTTCCAGGTGTTCAAAAACAAACCTCCCAAAGAAACCACGACCTTCAAGGGCTTCAATAGTCTCTTCTTCATTAGTACCTATGGGCACGAAAACATCCGGGATTATGCCCCCTCCCCCGTAAACAATTTTTCCTTTTGGCGTCCTGAACTTAAGCGAATCTGCCACCTTTATACTGTCTACCGAGACCAGTTCACCGGTGTGGTAGCGGTCTGAAAACTCCTGATAATAGTCCCTGGTGCCATTCTGATAATCGCGCTGGATGGAACGGCCGGTTGGAGTATAATATCGCGAAACGGTTAAACGGACAGCAGACCCGTCGCCCAATTCCATTTCCCTTTGCACCAATCCTTTCCCAAAGGACCTCCTTCCCACAATGGTACCTATATCATTGTCCTGCAGGGCCCCTGCAATGATTTCGCTTGCTGAGGCTGATCGTTCATTGATGAGGACGTAAACGGGCTTGTCTTCAAAAATACCCTTACGGGTGGCGTATGTGCTATCTATCTGTCCTTTCTTGTTTTTGGTGAAGAGAATGAGCTTGTCCTCAGGAAGAAATTCATCCGCCATTTGTTCAGCAATGCCAAGATAACCGCCAGGATTGTCCCTGAGGTCGAGCACAAGTTTTATTGCCCCCTGCTGTTGCAGATTCCTTATGGCCTCCCTGAATTCTTTAAAAGTGGTCTCGGCGAAACGGTTGATTTTTATATAGCCCATGTTCTGGGTGAGCATGTAATAGGCGTCTACACTTTTGATCGGAATGCGGTCCCGTCTTACCGTAACTGTAAAGTGTTCATCATCCAATTTGCGGTATACCTTGAGCTTCACTTTGCTGCCTTCAAGTCCTTTGAGCCTGTTCACGATCTGCTCACTGGGAAGGTTCTGGTTAAATAAGGTGTCCTGGTCGGCTATCAAAATCCGGTCCCCCGGCTGAATGCCTTTCTTCTGACTGGGTCCGTCTTCCACAGTGCGGATCACCGTTATGGTATCCCGATACATATAAAAATTAATCCCTATTCCTACAAAGTCGCCTTTCATGTTTTCGGCTACTTTCTTCATCTCACTTTTAGGAATATAAACCGAGTGGGGATCAAGCTTGTCCAGAATATTGTTAACCGTAACATCTACAATACTATCTGTATTTATGTCGTCTACATACTCGTAATCAATATAATCGATCAGCCGATTGAGCTTGTCTTTTTTTGAATTTGTGGTGAATAGTTTTTCCGGGGAATCATTAAAATGAAGCTTTCCACCAACAAAAATGCCCACCGCAAGTGCGGTAGCCAGAAAAGTGGGCCATATGTAGTAGCTCTTCTTCATTTATTCAAAGGCCGCTGAGATATTGCTGTCTATCACAGGCATATGCACCAATTCTACTCCAGCGCGCTCCAGAAATCGGATTCCACTGTCATCTTTGTAGGAAATTTGATAGACAACACGTTTTATCCCTGCCTGATGTATGAGTTTACTGCACTCCCGGCAAGGAGATAAGGTTATGTAGAGCGTAGCCCCTTCACAGGATTGGGTTGAAGCCGCTACCTTGGAAAGGGCATTGGCCTCCGCATGCAATACGTACCATTTGGTGTATCCCTCCTCATCTTCGCAAATATTCTCGAAGCCCGTAGGCGTTCCATTGTATCCGTCTGAGATGATCATCCGGTCCTTAACCACAATAGCACCAACCTGCTTACGCTTGCAATAGGAAAGCTTTCCCCATTCCTGGGCCATCCTCAAATAGGCTTTGTCGTATTTCTCCTGTTTTCTCTTTTTCAAGGGCAACTTCAATTTAAAAATCAGAAAAATAGGTCCTCAATTGCTGACTAAGATACCTGCTTTGGCAGAGCCTGACAACTCTGCAACGGTTAATTTTAAGTGAAAATCGTTAAGCGGGAAAAGTATTTACGAGCATGGGAAGTGTTATCAGCAAGACAATAATGGAACAAATTGCGATATAGACCGGACGCTTTACCTTCAACCCACTTAGGGCTCCCCAACCCACAATAAGAATAGCTATAATAATCGCTACCTGTGAAATTTCTATCCCCAGGGCAAATCCCAGAAGGGGCAATAATTTGTCTTCAATCTCCGCCATCATCATATTGAAGTAATTGGAGAATCCAAAGCCATGGATCAAACCAAAAAATGTGGTTGCTATTCCATGCCAGTATATCCGAAACTGATCTGCATTCCTTTTGGTGTAGAACAAATTAAAAATAGCGGTTAGTAAAATAGTAACCGGAATGAGGAATTCAATCCAACCGATATCCACACGAAGGATGCCGTAGGCCGACAACCCAAGGGAAAGGCAGTGGGCGATGGTAAAAAGGGTAGCGAGGATCAGCACTTTTTTCCAGCTTTTAAAGGTAAAGGGAACAGCCAAGGCTGCCAGGAAAAGGATATGATCATAAGCCCCAAAATCCATTACGTGGTTGAACCCCAATTTTGTATAGAACCAGAAATCCTCCATGCTAATTCTAAGTATTCATTGTTTTTATCAATTTGACCCCTAAAGCCCCCGCTCTTTTTGAATGGATTCGTAGGCTTTTTGAACCTCTTTGAATTTCTCTTCCGCTCCTTTTTTTATGGCTTCATCTTTCGTAAGCACCCGATCGGGATGGTATTTTTTCGCCATTGTGCGATAGGCCTTTTTGACTTCATCATCTGTAGCTGATTTGTTAATTTCCAGTATGCGATAGGCGTGGTCCGTAGTTTTCACAAACATCGCTTTGATACTTTCAAAATCGTACCTGCCTATGCGCAGATAACCCGCTATCTGCTGTAGTTTGCTTACCTCAGCCCTGCTGATTGCTCCATCAGCCTGGGCAATCCCAAATAGAAAATGCAACAACTGTAATCGCACCTCGTAGCTGGTCCGTTGATTCAGGTAGGTACAGATGCGTTGGGCGGATATTTCCCTTTTTTTAATTACTTCATTAAATGTCCGAAAAATAGCGTTGGCCTTCTCCTTCCCGTAGGTCCTGAGAAAGTATTGCCTTACATAATTCATTTCCCGTTCACTGGCCTGACCATCAGCTTTTATCACAATAGAGCAGAGCGAAAGAAGGTTGAGTTCAAAATCAGCCGGGGAAACCGTTCTGCGATTCAGATCTCCAAAAAGGGTTTGTGACCCTTTGCTACCCCCAAGGTTATCCAGAAAACTTCCCACGATGAACCCTATCAAGGCTCCCGGAAGCCTGAACAGAAAATATCCCAGGAACCCTGCTACCCATTTAATCATGCTTCATGAAAATTTTGGCCAAAGATAGTGCTTTAGCATTAACCTTAGTATGGTTCAGGCTGATGAGCTCCTTGTGTAAAATGATTCCAATTACCTATCTTTGCTGCGCTTTAAAACAAAAAAATAGACTATGTATCCCGCAGAATTAGTAAAACCGATGAGAGAAGACCTGGCCAGTGCAGGTTTTGAAGAATTATATACCGCAGAAGCCGTTGAATCGGCTATTAAACAGCAAGGAACTACCCTGGTAGTTGTGAATTCCGTATGTGGCTGTGCTGCTGCCAATGCGCGACCCGCTGCAAAAATGAGTCTGATGCATCCAAAAAAACCGGATCACCTGGTTACTGTTTTTGCTGGTGTTGATATGGAAGCCGTAGATGCCGCACGAAATTTGATGGTCCCGTTTCCTCCCTCTTCACCAAGTATGGCTTTGTTTAAAGATGGGGAATTGGTTCACATGATTGAGCGTCACCACATTGAAGGCCGCCCTGCAGAAATGATTGCAGAGAATCTGGCCGGTGCCTATGACGAATACTGCTAGAAGTACTTCATACAATTAAAAAAGGCGGCTAAATGCCGCCTTTTTTAATTAACTTTTGCAGGAATTATCCCGTTTGATCATCTACGGAAGCCCCGGCTGCGTTATTTTTAACCGACTTGATGCCATTTTCCATGGATGCGTTAGAGGCATACATCTGACTTGCCCCTATAACCTGGCCATTGGAAGCCTTTAGATTGAAATAAGCTTTGCCATTTTTAGCTGTTTTACGCTCAAAACGACCATCGTCTGCAGAATTTTTTCTTACAGATTCAATCCCATTGTCACAGGCTGATTTTGAATTGTACGCTTCACTGCTAAGAATAACCTGACCGTTACCTGCCTTAAGATTGAAACGGAATTTTCCAGCTTTGTCCTTTTTGATTTCGAATTTACCCATTGTATAATGATTAGATTTTCTTATGTGTTAAAGATAAATATAATCTTCAGATTTTCACCGCTTTTTCTATAGAAGATGGGGAAAATCGATAGGATTATTGCCCTTTTCTCATTTTTTAATCAAGAAGGTTATTCCTGTAGTAATAGCGGTTATGTCTCCGGATTTATATTTTTGTATATGCGAAAGATTCTGGCCTATCCTCTGACCGTTTTGTATTTCATTCTTTTTGGAATTGTTTTGGTGGTCTTCCATCCCATACAGTGGATCTGTCTGAACTTCTTCGGCTACAATGCCCATAAAATAAGTGTGAGCATACTTAATCTGGTACTGATCAGGATAACCCATGTGTTAGGCACCTGGTACACTTTTGATAATCCCCATAAAATACCAAAAGACCGGCCCCTGATCATCATAGCCAATCATCAGAGCATGAACGACATTCCTCCCATAATTTGGTACATGAGGGCCCATCACCCTAAATTCATTAGTAAGATTGAACTGGGTAAAGGGATTCCCAGCGTTTCCTTTAACCTCAGGCATGGGGGATCGGTTTTGATTGATCGAAAAGACAGCAAACAGGCCCTGGGTCAAATCGTCAAACTGGGAAAATATATTGAGGAACACAAGCGGAGTGCTGTCATCTTTCCGGAAGGCACCAGAGGCAGAACCGGTCACCCTAAAAAATTTCAAACCAATGGGCTAAAAACACTGATGAAATATTCCCCTACAGCATTGTTGGTTCCTATAACCATCAATAATTCCTGGAAAATGCTTCGCTACGGGAAATTTCCCTACGGTATTGGCTCACATCTCAAATTCACCGTACATACGCCCTTGGAGAATACCGGGGAGCCAGATGAATTGATCGCCCGTATTGAAAAGCAAATCACTTCTAAAATTGTGGTTGATTCATGACAGCAGAGGAAATTCTAAAAGCCACCGAAAACTATGTGAAAGAGACCCTGCAAGGTGCAGAAGGGGGGCACGACTGGTCTCATACCTACAGGGTATATCGCATGGCGCTCAAAATCGCGGCAGGTGAAAAGGTAGATCTGTTAACCGTGGGCCTCGGGGCCCTGCTGCACGATATTGCAGATGCCAAATTTTACAATGGAGATGAATCGATTGGCCCTCGAAAAGCAGAAGCATTTCTAAAAAGCATTGATGTCTCACAAAACCGAATTGGAGAGGTGGTGTCCATCGTAAAAAATATCTCCTTTAAAAACAGCCTGGGGGTTGTGGACTCCAAACCGAAGTCTAAGGTCCTTCAGATTGTTCAGGATGCAGACCGCCTGGATGCGATGGGTGCGATAGGGATAGCAAGGGCATTTAATTATGGCGGGTTTCGCAATCGCCCGCTCTACGATCCTGACATTAAACCGGAAACAACACTTGACAAGGAACGGTATAAAAAATCCAAAGGACCCACCATCAACCATTTCTATGAAAAATTACTCACCCTGAAGGATAAAATGAATACGGAAACCGGTAAAAAAATGGCTGCTGAAAGGCATGCGTATATGCTGGCTTTTCTGGATCAATTCTACAAGGAGTGGGAGGGTAAGTTATAATATAGGTCATCGGGGAATTAAACTCAGCACCCTTCCAGGATTGCGGATCTCTTTTACACCTTCCTTCAGGCAAATGACTGGGAACTAGAATAACTTTAGTTGTCCCGATTTATACGCCTCGTGGAGCTCTGTATTTAAAGGAATAGGCTTTCTGTTTGCATAATATTTCTGTCGGCCTAAGCGGGCCATGTCCTGTATTTGCTTCGCAAGTTTGCCTTCCCCACGCCCCCTTATCCCAAAACGGCTGTCGTTAAGCTTACCCCCGTGACAAGCAGCAATCTGGGATAGTACTTTGTCTGCCCTGTCGGGTAGCGCTATCCTAATCCATTCTGTAAAAAGGGTGCCAATGGCCCCATTAAGCCGCACGACGATATACCCAAAAGAATGCGCCCCATGAGCTGAACAACTTTTGGCAAGGGCCAGCAATTCATGGCTGTTTATCCCGGGAATAATGGGGGC
>JABDRK010000088.1 GCA_013041785.1 Eudoraea sp. | reverse complement strand
TATTGCGCAACTGGTAAGTGAAACCATCTTAACGCTGCGCTGTTTTTTGATCAAAAGGCGTATTGAAGAATTACAAAAAGGCACTGAGGCTGAATCTGATGATAATCACGAGGTCCTGGAAGAAATTATGAACTACCTGCAACTGAATAAATTACTCAACCAGAAACTGAACCGTGTTTTGTCCTAACTTCCAATAAAAAAACCCGACCATCAGGTCGGGTTTATGTTTTGAGCGGATAATAGCTTAATACAGCTCCAGGGCTTTGGCCTGTTGAAGCAGGTCTACCATGTTATCCACATTGAGTTTCTTCATAAGACGGGCCTTGTAGGTACTTACTGTTTTCTCATTGAGATTCAGTCCCTGGGCAACCTCTTTGTTTCGTTTACCACTGGCCAGCATTTTAAGCACCTCCACTTCACGCGTCGAAAGCTTCCTGAAAAACCTTCTCGGTTTCTGAGTTCCTTCGTCAAACGCCAGGCGTTGGGCAAGTTCGTTGGTAATGAACATTTTTCCTTCGTTGACCTTTCTCAGCGCGGTATGGATATAGTCCAGTTCGGCTGCCTTGGAAAGGTACCCGAAAGCGCCTGCCCGAATAGAGCTTAATGCATAAACATCTTCAGACTGTCCGCTGTAGATAAGCACTCTGATATCTGGGAAGTCCTGTTTAATCTTTCGAATTGTAGCAATTCCGTTAATTTCCGGAATATCCAATTCCAGCATGATGACGTCCGGAGTGGCTTTACTAAGCGATTGGAACAACTCATCGGTTGTGCCTACATCATCAATAATTTCAAAATCAGATGCAGTGCTTAGTACGTTGCGTATTCCCAAGCGTACTATGGGGTGGTTGTCTGCAATAACAACTTTGATCATTATGGGTTGATTTCTAGATTTAGTCCTTATTCATGCCTTACGTGAAGACATCCTTGTAATATAAGGGTATTTATCTAATTAGTTAAGCAAAGTTGAGTATTTTTTGCAGATATAACCCAATTTTTCCCACAATACTCGAGGTAAAAGCCTGATTTCTAGTTAAAAGGTTATTTTAGCCCTTCCGGAATCTCACAAACAGGGATAGGAATCATTTTGTGTTTGTTCATGGTGTTGTAGCGTACATAGATATCAAAGATCTCCCTTTCCCGACCTGAGAAGTCCGCGGCCACTTTTCCATCTTCCTTCATTTTCATAGCCCATTCCAGTTCGGGATAAGAGGCCCCGATCTGATCTTCATCTGTGCGATTATCGCCCCACAGGCCGTCTGTTGGCGGAGCCGTCATGATAGACTTAATGACACCCAGGTATTCCCCCAGTTCGTAAACTTCGGTTTTTAATAAATCGGCGATCGGGCTGAGGTCTACCCCACCATCCCCGTATTTGGTATAAAAACCAATGCCAAAGTCTTCAACCTTGTTTCCCGTACCGGCCACCAGGTATTTATTAAGGGCTGCAAAGTAATACAGGGTGGTCATTCGCAGGCGTGCCCTGGTATTTGCAAGGGACATAAAGCGTTCTTCTTCTTCAACTACCGGGGGCATGGTTGCCACAAAGCTGTCAAAAATCGGGGTCAGGTTCACAGGCTGTCTTTTTACGTTTGGAAACTGTTCCTGAAGCCAATTGATATGGTCATTCGCCCTGTCTACCTGTTTGACGCCCTGATGTATGGGCATCTCAATGCATAGCAGATCCAAACCTGTTTTAGCACAAAGGGTCGAAGTTACCGCAGAATCAATCCCTCCGGAGACTCCAATAACAAATCCTTTGATTCCGGCATTCTCTGCATATTGCCGTAACCAGTTTATAATGTGATCAGCTACTTTTTCGGTTTGCATGGTATCAGTTTTTAAAGTTGAATCCCGTAAATTTGCCCTGGTAAAAATAGGACCCGTGGGCCGAAATAGGAAATGAAGCACCGATTAGTTGTTAACCTTTTACATATCTTTTACAGTACCCTTTTGGTAATGCTGATTTGGTCCTGTAAGGAAGAAGCGAAGATACATCCGGAAATTGCCGGAATACAACTCGAACTTGAGGTGAACCGCTTCGATCAGGAGTTTGCCGCAGTTTCAGCAGAAAACCTCGATGTTCTTAAAAACAAATATCCGTACCTGTTTCCAGTGCAGTACCCAGACAGTGTCTGGTTGCTTAAAATGCAGGACACGCTGCAGCAAGCCCTGCACCAGGAGATTGAACTCGCATTCGGGGATTTCAACACACAAAAGGAAGCTTTGGAGTTGTTGTATAGGCACGTCAATTACTATTTTCCGAAACAGCAGCTTCCACGGGTGGTCACTGTTTCCTCGGATGTGGATTACAACAACAGGGTTATCCTTACGGACACCTTATTACTTATAGGATTGGATAACTATCTGGGGAAAGACCATCGTTTTTATTCGGGGATTGAACGGTATATTGCCGCCGGATTGGACAAGAAGTACCTGTAATCAGACGTCGCCAGTGCTTTTGCTAAAAAAGTGATCCCCCCACCTGCAGATCGTAACTTCTTATCCCAGATGATCTACTATGGCAAGGAATTGTATTTAAAGGACTTGCTCCTGCCCCTGTTGGCGGATGAAGATAAGATTGGCTACACTAAGGAGGAACTCGACTGGGCAGAGGCCAATGAAGAACAGATTTGGCGCTATTTTGTAGAAAAGGAATTGCTGTACAGCACAGATCAGCGACTCGCCCCGAGGTTTTTGGATCCCGCCCCTTTC
>JABDRK010000086.1 GCA_013041785.1 Eudoraea sp. | reverse complement strand
TCCGCCCTACACTAATCTTGGCCAGGAAGTACTCGGGCAGTTTGGAAGCGGTAGAATACCTGTAGATGAGTTTGCCAGAATCCTGATTAAAAGCCAAAACGGAAACGTGCTCCTGCTGATCGCCCAGTGCGATATTTTTCCAGGACCAATCTCCACCATTTTTTTCATAATAACGAACTTTTCTGAGGGGGCCATTGGCCAGTTGTACGATCAGGCCATTCCCATTGAGGAAGTATTCCCCGGCCAGGCCGTTTTCCCATTCCAGGGGCACCTTGGTATAGTCGCCTGTCGCAAAAGTATAGTAATACAATTCCCGGATCCCGGACCCATTCCATTCGGGATCTGATGAGGTTTCGGCTGAGAAATAGAAACCCTTTCCATCCCTGGTAAACTTAAATCCGGTGGGGCTCTGTAAACCTTGCAGTATCTTGTTAGAGGTGTTGGCCTTAAGGTCCATCAACACATAGTTGGGTTTGGGGTTCCCATCCACCCCGTAATCTGGCGAGCGGATCTCCCGGTAGACCAGGTATTGTCCGTTTTCAGATACCTCATAGTTGTTTATGCGATAGGCATTACTGGTCAAACGCGTGATTTCCTTGGATTTGAGATTGAAGGTGTAGATCCTCCGGGGATTCCAGTGCAGGGTATCCTCCACGATATTGGTATTGTCTTTTTCGTTGGTGATATCGTATAGCGTTTTGCCTTCCTCCCCAATAAAAAGCAGGTTTGTATCATCCAGGCGTTTCACAGCACTGATCTTGTTTTCAAAGCTGTGGATTTCCTCGGGCTCGCCTCCGTAAAGATTCAGTTTCCAGAGTTTCTTACCCTTTTCCCGGGTCGACAGGAAATACAGGCTTTCTCCATCTTCACTGAAAACGGGATTCGACTCACTGGATTTGGACCGTGTCAGTTGTACTACCCGGGGTTTTTCACCCCCCGTCGCATCCAGCCTGCCCAGGTAAAGCTGGTTCACAAACTTGTCTTCTTTGGTCAGGCCTTTTCGCTGGCTCCAGACCACTTTTTGTCCGTCTTTTGAGAATTTGGGATTGGTTACATAGACGGTATGGATGATTTCTTCCGGGGTCCACTTGCCTTCCTGGCTGTAAGTGTAAATGGACAGGCTCAGGACGAGCAACAAATTGATGTATTTCATTGAGTGTTCAGTTAGGGCCCTGAAGTAAGCACATCTTGGGCAATTGCGCAAGTAAAAAGGATACTGATGGCAACCGAACCAACAACTAACTGCCTTCTCTAGCTCTTTTCAAATCCAAAAAGGCCAGTTGAATCTGCTGCGTAATGGGTCCGGGCTCCTTTTCAAAATAAGTGTGGTCATCTATTTTCTTTATGGCACGTACCTGGGAACCGGTACCGGTAAGGAAGGCCTCGTCCATGTTGCTGACCTCTGCGGCAGGAACGCCTTCCAAACGGAAGGGGAGTTGCAGCTTCTCACAGATTTCCAGCACAATTATGCGCGTAATCCCATTTAAAAGGTACGGTCCTGCAGGATGGGTACAGACCACTCCGTCCTTCACAAAGAAGACATTGCAGTGTGAGGCTTCTGTGATCAGGCCGTGGCGTTCAAACACGGTTTCATAGCAGTCGTTTTGCATGGCGTGTTCATTGGCCATGGTATTGCCGAGCAGTGAAGTCATTTTGATGTCGCAGCGCGACCAGCGGAAGTCTTCCATGGTCACCACCGAGGCGTGGTCGTTGTCGATATCGGGAAGTTTTTTTTCCCAGGCATACATCATCACCGTGGGCGGTATCCCTTTGGGAAAGCTGTGTTGCCTTGGGGCTACACCGCGACTGACCTGTATGTATAGTAAGCAGTCTTTATCAACCAATTCTGAAGCTTCCAGCAAAGCAGGGATATCCCGTTCAAGGGCATCCACATCCAGGGAAATATCAATTTCCCCCAGGCACCATTTGAGTCGGTCCAGGTGGGGTTTCTTATAGAAAAACCGGCCGTTGATTTGGGCCATAACCTCGTAGATCCCGTCCCCGAATATAAAACCGCGGTCGAACACGGAAATTTTTGCCTGATCAGCATCCAGGATATCCCCATTAAGGTAGACCTTGGCTGGGTAGGCAGGGCGGGTTTTCATTTCTGCTTTGCTTTATAATTTATACCCCATAAAGGTAAGGAGTTAAGAAATGCCATCAATAAAAAAACCCCTGCACTGCAGGGGTTTTATCCTTTTGTAAAAGGGGATCACATTAACTTAAAATTCCGTACACTCCCATTAGAAAGCCCAGGGCAATGATGAACAATACCACTTCAAGACTGATGTTCAGGACTGTTAAGATCCAGTTTAATACGGGGTGCTTTTCTGTATTTGTTTCCATAGCATAGGATTTAATAATTAAGCATATATAATTTACAACTTTATGTGGTGAGCTGCACCAAAATTGTTGTGAAACCCCCAAAAGTTGTGGTTTGGCGATATTTTTTTGCAGTTCATCGATGAAATTGAGGTATCCTAAGGCAAATCGTCTTGTCCTGGTTCCGATCAATAAGCCCGAAAATATTCACACCCAGCTAATAACCACCACCCCAACTAATCCCCCCGATCCCATAATCAGCCGTAGCTGCCCAAATAACAAGCGCAGAAACCGGAACACCTACAGCCAAAATAGTTACCCAGGTGGAGGCCTTTTTGTTTTTTAGTCGGACATTACTAATATCGTCCGGGTTTAAAGGAATTTGAGTCCATTTACCCGCTTTCATCTTTGTTCCATAGAATTGACCATCTGTCTGAATGATTTTTTTGTACTTGATCCTTTTTCCCTCGGCAGTACGGATTTTTACCTTGCCTTCCTGTTTAACCGCCTCATCCAGGCTGATAGGGTTTTTGTGATAAACCCCACAAGACTGGAGCAAGAGTATTAAGCTCAAAATAGTGCCCAGGTTCTTTAAGGAATACTGAACTTTTTTCATTCGGCCATAAGGATTAGTTTTTTGGTGCATTATTAAACGACTTATTCGGGAAAGGAGGAGGCGCCGGCACTTCCCGGGGGTCTTTTGCGATCTGTTCCTGCAGGTGCTGTATGGCCCGCTCCAACTGGGCGTCTTTCCCATTAAAGGTCTCATGGGGTAAGTTATCCACCTCGATATCGGGTTCAAAACCATGGCCTTCGATAAGCCATTCACCTGAGTCTCCGTACACCCCATCCATCGGGGCACGGGCGATCCCGCCATCGCTTAGCCGGTTGCTGCTGCTGAGCCATATCTCACCGCCCCAGCTGCGTACGCCAATGGTTGTCCCCAGGCCCAGTTTTTTAAAACCATCGGCAAAGGCTTCCCCGTCTGAATAGGTGTTTTCATTAACCAGGACCACAATATGACCCCGGAAGGCATACTGCATATTCCAGGTAGGTTTCCCATTACGCCCCGCCCAGTACATCCAGGCTTTACGCATCAGTTTCTCCAGGATAAAACTGTCAATGTTCCCCCCAAAATTATACCGCACATCAACAATTAGTCCCTGCCGGTCAAAAACGGGATAAAATTCCCGGTAAAACTGGCTGATGTCGTTCCCGCCCATGGCACGAAGGTGCAGGTAACCTACAGTATTGTTGGTCGCTTTTTCCACCGCCAGGCGCCTTCCGTATTCCCAGTCGCGATAACGCAAGTTATATGTGCTCCCGATGGGCTTTACCACCACATCCCGGGTGGTTTGGCCACGTTTCAAACTAAGGCGCACCTGTTTGCCCTGTTTGTTCCGGATCAGTTCCCCGAGATCTAAAGCTGAAAGTGCTGAAGTACCGTTAACCCTGGTAATTACATCGCCTTTGCGC
>JABDRK010000079.1 GCA_013041785.1 Eudoraea sp. | reverse complement strand
CCCTACTGGATTCGAACCAGTGACCCCCTGCTTGTAAGGCAGGTGCTCTGAACCAACTGAGCTAAGAGCCCCACTTATTTACATCTTTCGCTCTGAACCCCGTCCGAACGTCGTTAGACGGGCGGGCAACTGAGCTAAGAGCCCCAAATGGGTGTGCAAATATAGGATAGTTTTTTGGTACGGAAAACAAAATTTCGCAAAAAATCATACCACTTCCGCTACCGTAAAGGTGCTTCCTCCAATAAAGATCAGGTCATCAATATCCGCGGCTTTCAGAGCAGCCTCATAGGCAAGGTTTACTGAGGAAAACGCCTTTCCTGCTAATCCGTACCGCTCAGCACTATTTTGCAACTTTTTTGCATCCAGCCCCCTGGGAATATCGGGTCGGGCAAAATAATAGGTGGCCTTTTTTGGAAACAAGGGCAGCATGGTTCCCAGATCCTTGTCGTTTACAAAACCCAGGACGATATGCAAGTGCTTGAAATTCTCCCGGGCCAGCTGTTGCATAATCTGACGAACACCCTCGCGGTTATGCGCCAGATCACAGATTACACGCGGGGCATCATCAAGAACCTGCCAGCGGCCCAATAATCCTGTATTATGTACCACGCTTTTCAGTCCTTTTCGGATATGGGAGGCGGACACCCTGAATTCCCCAAGCAGCCTGAGTACTTCTAAAACACCACGGATGTTTCGCTTTTGATAAGCCCCCAACAAATCTGTCGTATAGGGAATATCGGCTTGCTGTTTGGCAAAGCTCAGGGGTGCTTGCCTGGTTTCAGCGATGCTGGTAAAAACCGGAGCGGTTTCTGTATCATATTCACTTACCACTACCGGTATACCTTTTTTGATTATACCGGCTTTTTCACGTGCGATTTCGGGAAGAGTAGCCCCGAGAAAATCGGTGTGGTCCAGGCCAATATTGGTGATCAGGCATATTTCCGGGCTTATGATATTGGTTGAGTCCAGCCTGCCCCCCAAACCCACTTCAATGATGGCAATATCCACCTTTTTCCTGGCGAAGTAATCAAATGCCATCCCCACGGTCATTTCAAAAAAAGAAAGTTTATTCGATTTCAGGTAATCGTAATGCCGTTTTACAAATCCAATCACATATTGCTTGCTGGCCATCTGCCCATTGATCCTGATCCGCTCCCTGAAATCTTTTAAATGGGGTGAGGTATACAGTCCTACTGTATATCCGGCCTCCTGCAGAACGGAAGCCAGCATATGACTGCTGGAACCTTTTCCATTGGTGCCGGCTACATGAATACTTTTAAATTTCTGATGGGGATTTCCCAGGTAAGCACTCAGATCACGGATGCCATCGAGCTTTCCGTTATATGCTTTTTGCCCCTTATGCTGATACATGGGCAATTGGGCAAACATCCAGTCCAGGGTTTCTCTATAGGTCACTCTCCCAGTTTGAAATTGACCACAACAAAACCGATTTGTTGATTAGGGGCCTTGGTATCAAAATTCCATTGGTGAAGATATGCTGTTTTACGAGCCGGTTCCAACAAACAGGGATGGTTATTCGTAGTCCCTTTGACGCCTGCCTGGGCATCAACTACCTTTCCGTTTTGATCCACCACTATACGCACAACTACCCGCCCTTCTTCATTACAATCCTGCTGTACTTTACCGCGGCTTACCAGGGACCTGCCGCTCAGGCCGTATCCTCCTGTACCACTTCCAGAGCCCGGGCTACCATAATAGGTGCTGGCATAGGGATCTCCATCGGGCTGTCCTTTATCGCCAACCCCCTGGTCGTCCCCTTCGGCATCCTCATTGACGCCTTCTGCATTATTGAGACCACCCATAAGTTCATCCAATTTTTTCTTTTTGGCCTCCCTTTCCTGACGGGCCTTCTCCTCGGCAGCTTTTTTCTCCCGCTCAAGGCGCTCCGCTTCGGCTTTTGCCTTTTGGGCGGCTTCTTCTGCTTTGCGTTTTTCGGCTTGCTGCTGTCTGATCTTTATGGCTTCTTCACTTTCCTGCGTAAGTAATTTTTCACTTTCCTTTTCAGTTACAGTTTCTTCTGTTTCCTCTTCAACGGGCTGGGTTTCCTGTACTTCTTCTACTTTTTCTTCCTCCTCAACTTCTTCTTCCGGAACAGGCTGCGGCGTGGATTTTGGTTTTGGAGGTTCGAGGCCTTTTCCGTAATCCACATAACCAAAATTCACGGTAATCCCACTTTCAATGGGGGGATCCATATAGGTAAGGCCAATATAAAATAGCAATAACAGGAGCAGGCTTAACAGGATTGTCGTAAGCCAGAAGGATTTCTTTTTGTGTCTCGTATCCAGAAACGCCATTAGTTGGGGCGCACTGCCAGGATCACCTTGTAACTGTTGCGGTTAGCGATATCCATCACATTAACCGCTTCTTTTATGGCGACACTTTCTTCCGCCCTCAGAATTATGGTGGGCTTTTCCTGACCTTTGAGTGCCTTTTTTAATTCAATTTCAATAAATTCTCCGTTGATCCTTTCGTTATTCACGTAATACTCCAGGTTCTTATTGATAGTAACCGATACGTTTTGCGTATTGGTTGACTTGCCTTTTGCTTTGGGAAGCAGTAAATCCAAAGCATTCGGGGCATTTGCTGTCAGCATAAAGAAGATGAGCAGCAAAAAGACAATATCAGTCATGGATGACATGCTGAATTGCGGGTTGATCTTATTTCTACCTTTCAGTTTCATCTGCTGGGATTAAACCGGTTCGTTTAATAAATCCAGGAATTCCACCGCATTGGCTTCCATCTTGTGGACTACCTTATCCGTACGGTTCACCAAATGGTTATAGCCCATATA
>JABDRK010000213.1 GCA_013041785.1 Eudoraea sp. | reverse complement strand
GAGCCGAAATCTGATATTCTATCCAGTTGAACTACGCGGCCTTATATTTACTTTACGCCATCGCCTGCCAGCGGCAGACTTCAAATATTTTTCTCGTTTTCGAGCCTCGGCGAAGGTAGAAAACCCTTCGGAATGTACCAAAATCCATGGACGATATGGTCTTGTGGATTTGGTTTTCCCGATGTTATGTTCTTTTAATCTTCTATTAGGAGAATTGCTCAGGCCAACATAGTATCGGTTATACCCTTCACTATAAATTAAATACACCCAATGCACTCTCCCCAATCCTAAATCAATCCAATCTAACAGCTCCAGTTGAACCCCGCCCGTACCGAACTGCCGTAGGTACGTTCGGGCGGGTACGCGGCCTGCCTATTTGCGGGCGCAATTTACGCAAAAACTACTTTCTGGAGCTAATAAAATACGTTGAATCGGGATATTTTGTCCACATTTTACACAGCTGCCAAATTCCGGGGTTCCCAATTTATTTAAATGGTTGTGTAGTCCTTGCAGGCTTTGCCTTGCCTTTCTAAGGGCGGCATCCATCACACTCTTATTGTTGATGGCATCCATGCGGGAAACACGACCAATAGCATTGTCAGGAGCAACTGGCCCTGTCATCTCCTCATAACGGGCTATCTTTTTTTCGGTCTTGCTGATCTCAGCCTCCAGGAGTTCCCGGAGTTCCTCCGTTTTCATCGGATCTAGGAGAGTTTAGCGCGTACAATTGTGGATATGGTCTTGCCATCTGCCTGTCCGGCCAGTTCCTTGGTAACCATTCCCATTACCTTCCCCATATCCTTCATCCCATTGGCCCCAATAGCATCAATGGTCTGGACCACCACTTTTTCAATCTCCTCTTCAGTAAGCTGCTCTGGCAGGAAACGGGCAATCACTTCGGCCTGAGCCAGTTCAGGAGCCGCCAGATCATCCCTGCCTTGTTCCTTGTAGATTGCAGCACTGTCTTTCCGTTGTTTTACCAGTTTTTGTACCAGCTTAACCTCATCGGCTTCAGACAACTCCCCTCCTGCCCCTTTTTCGGTCTGAGCCAGTAATAAAGCAGATTTTATTGCTCGAAGAGATTCCAAAGCTACTGTGTTTTTAGCTTTCATCGCCGTTTTCATCTCACTCATAACCTGTTGTTGCAGTCCCATAAGTCTTAGGTTTTTAGCCCCACGAAGATAAAAAATAAACCCGAAAACAAACTTCGTTTCCGGGCTTATCATGGTTTAACAAAAAAAGACTAATCCACATTATCGTGTAAAAAGGAGTTGTTGGACCGCAATTGAATTTCATCATTGCTGTCCTCTCCCAATGTTGTTCTGGACACCTTACCTTCCTTGGGGTTTTCATCCAGATCTACCCCCTGGCGCTTATAGGCAGGTTCCTTTTCTATCTCATCTATATTGCTCAGATTATTCTGAAACTTGTAATTGAAATCTTTAAGCTTTCGCCGGCGTTCGTCTGCCCTTTCCCGAAGCAGATCTTCGATAGAGCTATTGATCGGATCAACCTCATCAGGCTTTTTATCACCGTCTCCTTCCGCAGGTTGAATGGTCCTTTTTTCAAAAACCAGCTCATCATCCATTAGTTTAGGCTCAAATTCCTCAGCCTTGGATTTGGCGCCTGTAAGTTGGTTTTCCAATTCCATATAATCCTCAAGGCTATACCTGGTTTCTCCTTCTTTGTTGTATTCCAAAACCGGGATCACTTCGATATGTTCATTAATATCCATATCGCGAACCTCATCATCCAGACTAAAAGTGATCACATTATCAGCCTGCTCTTCATCCCCGGTTTTCTCATTTAAGGGAAGGTCAAAACTTATAGCCATCTGATCCTTGTCAACCGGAGTGGGGGAAACTACTTCCGGATCAATCACTTCCAAATTGCGAAGTTTCTCCTTGGCATCTATGATCAGAAAATCTTCTTCTTTAACCCCTTCAGCAATCACCTCTTCGTAAAACACATTGAAGTTCCTGATATAATTTGTCGTTGGGATCAGTTCTATAAATTCCTCTTCCTCCAGCAGTTCATGGCGTATTACCGGTTCAAAAACCTCATCCTCCATCTCCAGGGTATGCTTCACCGGCTCTTCTTCCCAGTTCTGTTCCGCTTTTTGGTCGTCTTCCAGCGTATGGATTATTTTTTTGGTTTCGGTATTTACAATATCGTTTTGCTGGTCCATATTAAATCCTGTGGCGATAACCGTAACGGCTATGGCATCTCCAAGATTTTCGTCTTCGCCCACACCCATAATGATATTGGCTCCATGGCCTGCTTCAATTTGAATGTGATCGTTTATCTCCCCAATTTCATCAATGGTAATTTCCTGGGCGCCTGAAACGATGAGCAAGAGAACGTTCTTGGCCCCGTTGATTTTGTTGTCATTCAATAAGGGAGAATCAAGGGCCTTCATAATGGCCTCCTGGGCTCGGGCTGAACCAGATGCTGTTGCAGACCCCATAATAGCGGTACCACTATTGGCAAGGACGGTTTTAGCGTCGCGCAAGTCAATGTTCTGGGTATAATGGTGGGTAATTACCTCGGCAATCCCACGGGCAGCAGTGGCCAACACCTCATCTGCCTTGGAAAATCCGGCCTTGAAACCGAGATTTCCATACACCTCCCGCAATTTGTTGTTGTTAATAACGATGAGGGAATCCACATTCGCCCTAAGGCGCTCAATCCCCAACTGAGCCTGCTTACACCTATTTTTTCCTTCAAACTGGAAAGGCATGGTTACAATACCCACGGTAAGAATATCCATTTCTTTGGCCTGTTTGGCAATTATAGGGGCGGCCCCTGTACCCGTACCTCCGCCCATTCCTGCCGTAATAAAGGCCATTTTGGTATTGTGGCTCAGCATTTGCTTGATTTCTTCCATGCTTTCCAGGGCAGCCTGCTCCCCAACTTCGGGGTTGGCACCTGCGCCCAGTCCTTCCGTAAGGGAAACCCCTAACTGGATCTTGGTTGGAACGGCACTGTTCTGCAATGCCTGGGCATCGGTATTGCATATCACAAAGTCGACCCCATTGATGCCTGCCTGGAACATGTGGTTTATAGCATTGCTGCCTCCACCCCCTACGCCTATAACTTTTATGACGTTGCTTTGATTTTTGGGAAGATCAAAGGAAATATTATCAAATTCGGTGTTCTTGCTCATGTCTTTTCAGTTACTGGTTATTATCTGCTTCTATGTAGGTTTATTCTGCGTTATCCAGAAAATCTTTTAGTTTCTCAGACCACTTTTCAAATACCGATTTTCTCGGTTTGGCAGTTGCCTGGTCGATAGTGCCTTCGCCATGTGCTTCCAACACCATTTCTTCGTCCCCAGGAGCTTCTTCGGCTTCTAAACTTCTGATACGGTTCTTGTTTTCGATCGCATTCATAAGAAGACCAACCGCGGTGGCGTAAAGGGGACTGGCGATCTCTTCTTCAGAATCTCCGGCCAGATGTTCATTGGGGTACCCAATCCTGGTGTCCATACCGGTGATGTATTCTACCAACTGTTTTAAATGTTTTAATTGGCTTCCCCCGCCAGTCAATACAATCCCCGCTATAAGTTTCTTTTTCTGGTCTTCATGACCATAGTTTTTAATCTCGAGGTATACCTGTTCCACTATTTCCACAACCCGTGCGTGAATTATCTTAGAGAGGTTTTTCAGGGTGATCTCCTTAGGTTCCCTGCCTCTGAGGCCTGGAATAGATACGATTTCATTATCCTTGTTTTCCCCGGGCCATGCTGACCCAAATTTGATTTTCAACAGCTCAGCCTGCTTTTCGATAATGGAGCATCCTTCCTTGATGTCCTCGGTAATCACATTGCCCCCAAAAGGAATTACTGCGGTATGCCGAATGATTCCGTCCTTAAAAATGGCCAGGTCCGTCGTTCCGCCACCGATGTCGAGAAGGGCAACGCCGGCCTCTTTTTCTTCCTGACTCAATACAGCCTCCGATGATGCAATGGGCTCCAGGGTGATGTTCCCCAAATCCAGGCCCGCACTTTTTATGCAACGCCCAATATTCTTAATGGAGGATACCTGTCCTACTACCACATGGAAATTGGCTTCCAGTCGGCCACCGTACATCCCGATAGGTTCCTTGATCTCACACTGACCGTCTACCTTGTATTCCTGTGGCAATACATGGATAATCTCCTCACCTGGCAACATTACCAGTTTATAAACCTGGTTACAGAGCTTTTCAAGGTCTTCTTCATTGATCACTTCTTCTGAATTGGGGCGTGTGATGTAATCGCTGTGCTGCAGGCTCCGGATGTGTTGCCCGGCAATTCCCACAACTACAGAACCAATCTTAAGGCCCGCGTCGGCTTCCGCCATTTCCACTGCTTGTTGTATGGACCGGATGGTTTGGGTAATATTATTAACTACGCCACGATGTACCCCCAGGCTTTTGGACCTGCCTGTTCCAAGCACTTCTATCTTACCATATTCGTTCTCCTGACCAATTATGGCCACTATCTTGGTTGTTCCGATGTCCAAGCCAACGGAAAAATTTGCCTGTTCCATATTTTCTAAATTTTCGTACATACCACCTGGTTGTCAAATTCTAAGCTTACTATTTTATATTCATCCAAAGTCTGGTCCCTCATTGCTTTGGCATAAAAGGCTTTGAAATTGCTGAATTTCTCATCGAGATCCGTAACATCCCCGAGGTTGACAACAAAATTCTCTACCCGGAATCTGAGTTGATAGTTATCCTGCTCTTCAATGTGAATGCCGATAATATTCTTTCGCAGAAAATCATCATCATTGATGAATTGCAAAATGACATAAACATCCTCAAGGCTCTTCCCTGTAATATTCCCCGTAATGATCGGAACGCGTGCAGAATGCTTTTCGGAAAGGGGCATTTCTTTGCCATCCTCGTCCAAATAGAATTGGGTTAATCCTTCGATGCGTCCAATAGGCTGCCTTTGCGCAATTTTAGATTTAAGTTTTCCATTAATAGTAAGATATACATGGGCATTTTTCACCATATCATTGGTCTCGATGACCTTTTCTATAGTATTCAAATCTATGTCTTCTTTAGGGACGTTTTTTAGGGTCCCATAATTTTGTATTAACAATTTATTAACGACATCCTGAGTTACATACAAACTGTTTTCCCCAACAAAATCGATATCGATTCCATTAAGCTCACGTTGATTACTTCGATAATCAGAAAAAGCATAAAGACTTGCTATACAAAGTGTTAATCCCACTACTTTAGGATAATTCCAATTAAATCGCATGTGCCAATTCCTTTTTAATATTATTTATTTCCAGACCAATATCACCAGCTCCGAGGGTAATCAGAACCTCCGGCAAATGCTGGATTATTTCTTTGGTCATTTCGTTTTTTTTAACCAGTTTTTTGTTTGGATTTTCTATTTTTTCAAGCAGCCATTCGGCTGTAATTCCTTCCAGGGGTTTTTCCCTTGCCGGATAAATCTCCAGTAATAAAACACGATCAAATTTTTCCAGACTTTTCGCAAAGGCATCCCCAAAATCCCGGGTCCTGGAATACAAATGCGGCTGAAAAACCACCGTGGTCTCCTTCCCTGGATGCATTTCCTGAATGGCCTCATAAACAGCATCAATTTCTGTAGGGTGATGTGCATAATCATCAATAAATACAAACCCTTCTTCCTTGATTGCATAAGAAAATCGCCGCTGTACCCCTTTAAAGGTCTCCATCGCATCCATCAACTTCCCGGGTTCAGAACCCGCCTTGAGTGCCATCGCCAGAGCAGCAACCCCGTTCAGCAGATTGTGACGGCCTGGTTTGTTGAATCGGATACCCTGAAGGGTGGTCTCCGGGGTTTCCAGGTCAAAAATGTAGCTGCCTTTTTCAATTTTGAGATTTAAGGCACAATAGTCTGCGTTGTCCTCAATGCCATAGGTAGTACCGGGAATCGAAAGTCCGTTTTTTACCAAAAGCGTACCTCCCGGTTTTAATCTTCGCGAGAACTCCAGGAAGGACTTTTTTAGGTTTTCGTGATCCCCGTAGATATCCAGATGGTCGGCATCCATTGAGGTAATACAGGCTATATCCGGGGAAAGGTGCAGGAAAGAACGATCAAATTCATCGGCTTCCACCACCGTATAGGCAGAACCTTTCATGAGAAAATTGCTGTTGAAATCCTCGGAAATACCGCCTAAAAAAGCAGTAAGTGGTGTGCCCGACTCGTTCAACAAATGCGCCAGTATACAGGAAGTAGTGGTCTTGCCATGGGTACCAGCCACTGCAAAACAGAAGGTATCCCTGGTGATCATCCCCAATACCTCAGCACGTTTTTTTAAGCTAAATCCATGCTTTCGGAAATACGTTAACTCGCTATGTGTATCGGGAACGGCTGGGGTATATACGATCAGGGTACCTGCTTTATCCAGGAATTGAGGCGGGATGTCCTCAAGGCGATCGCTATAATGGATTGCTATACCAGACTCAGTCAACTCACGTGTTAAGGGAGTTTCTGTTTTGTCATAACCGGCAACCCCTTTACCTGTTAAATGGAAATAACGGGCCAGGGCCGACATACCGATGCCTCCGATCCCAATAAAGTAAACCCTATGTATGTCCTTTATTTCCATATTAGTTTTTCAACACGGATTCGATTACCTCCACAATATGCTCCGTGGCTTTTGGGAGCGCCAGTGCTTTTATTTCCTTTGACAGTTGTTCCCGTTGTGATTGAGATTCCATCAGTTCGCGGAAAAGGCCCGGGAATTTCCCGTCAAGGTTCCCTTCTGCAATCATTAGGGCAGCCGACTCTTCAACCAAAGCCATGGCATTTTTTGTTTGATGGTCCTCAGCTACATTGGGTGAAGGAATAAAAATCACGGGTTTGCCCACTATACATAGTTCGGATACCGAACTGGCCCCTGCCCTTGAGATGATTACATCTGCTACGGCATAAGCCAGATCCATGCGATTTACGAAATCCAGTACCTTCACAGTATGGCCGTCATATTTTTTGTACTGTGTGTAATATCCCTTCCCGCATTGCCATAAAACTTGTATCCCCATTTCCTCAAATAAAGAAAGTTGGGATTCGATCAACTGGTTAATACGTCTGGCTCCCAGGCTTCCTCCCAATACCAGGACGGTTTGTTGGTCAGGATTTAAACCAAAAAATGCAAATGCTTCCTTCTTAGAGCTGTCTGCTGCAACAATTTGTTCCCGAACCGGATTACCCGTCTTTACAATCTTGTCTTTTGGGAAATATCGCTCCATATGATCATAGGCCACACATATCCTGTCGGCTTTTCCCGCCAGAATTTTATTGGTTAGTCCGGCGTAGGAATTCTGTTCCTGGAGCACACAGGGAATTCCCCGCTTTGCGGCAACCTGCAATACAGGCCCGCTGGCAAAACCTCCGGTCCCGATTGCGATATCGGGTCTGAACTGTCGTACTATTTTCCCTGCCTTCAGCAAACTACTTATCAGTTTTAGTGGGAAAAGCAGATTTTTTAATGTTAACCTTCGTTGCAATCCGCTTATCCATAATCCTATTATTTTGTATCCCGCCTGGGGTACTTTTTCCATTTCCATCCGGTCCTTTGCGCCTACAAATAAAAATTCAGCTTCCGGATACTTGTCCTTTAATGCATTAGCAATTGCTATTGCCGGATATATATGTCCTCCTGTTCCTCCCCCTGAGAGGATAAACCTATAATTGCCCACTCAATACTTCTAAAGGGTTGGTTTCATCTATCGCTGTCTTTTCAAGCTCATATTTCCTGTTTACCTTACTGCTGGCACTGAGCACTATCCCTATTGCCAGACAGGTCATCCAAATGGAGGTCCCCCCACTGCTGATAAGAGGCAGGGTTTGTCCGGTCACGGGAAACAGCTCTACCGCAACCGCCATATTGATCAGGGCCTGAAACACAATAGGTAATCCTACCCCGACTACCAGGAGCTTACCAAATACACTCTGATTGACATTGGCAACTACAATAATCCGGAAGAGTAACAGCAGGTAGATAAACATCAGTGTCAAGCCGCCTACCAGTCCGTATTCTTCAATAATGATTGCATAGATAAAATCAGAGGAGCTCTGTGGTAAAAAATTCTTCATGACACTCTTTCCTGCTCCATTGCCCACTATTCCGCCATTTGCTATGGCTATTTTTGCCTTTTCAATCTGATAGTCGCCCTCTGTATCCGCAGGATCCCAGAAACTTTCTATCCGGCTGATCCAGGTGTCCACCCTATTGGGAAATAAATCCGGTAGGGCTTTGGCCGTGAGTACAAAGAGTACGAGGCCCAATAAGCCTGCTCCAATCATTCCGGAGAGGTATTTAAGCGGATATCCACCCAAAAAACAAAGCACAAGCACCATAAAGAACAGAATTGCAGCCGTTGAGAAGTTTGCAGGGAGGATCAACGTGACCACTAAAAAAACAGGGACCCAAAGCGGTAAAATGCTTTCCCTGAACCTAATCTTTTTATCGCGGACCTTGCCCAGATAGCGGGCGATATAAATCATGAGGACAACTGCTGCCAGGTTGGAAGTTTGGAATGTAATGCCTACAAAGGGAATACGGATCCAGCGACTGGCATTGGCCCCATCAATGGTTGTCCCTTGCGCCAGTGTAAAAACCAAAAGCACCAGGACCAATGGCATGGCAATTATTGAAAGCCCCTTGAAGAAATGGGTAGGGATCTTGTGAACGCCATAGATGATTCCAAATCCCAGAAACAACAACATTCCGTGTTTCACCAAATGACCCATGGTAGTGCCATTACCAACCACATAGACCAAATTGCTGCTGGCACTGTATACCGGTAAAAAAGAAAACAGGGCAAGCAGGGCAACCAGGCCCCAAATCGCCTTATCTCCTCCAATATTTGCAGCAAATCTTTTCAATTCCTACAGATTTTTAATTGCTTCCTTAAACTGGTTTCCCCGGTCTTCGTAATTTTCAAAAAGATCAAAACTGGCACAGGCAGGTGAAAGCAAAACGCTGTCCCCTCTTTCTGCTATCTTATAAGCTACCTTTACCGCTTCTGACATGGCATAGGTTTCCACAAGCAGGTCTACGACATTCCCAAAGGTTTCTTTGATTTTGGTGTTGTCCATACCAATACATATAATGGCCTTTACCTTTTCCCTGACCAGCGGCAACAAGGGCTTGTAATCGTTCCCCTTATCCACTCCGCCTACCAACCAAACCGTGGGGGTGTTCATGCTTTCCAGAGCGTAATAAGTTGCATTGACATTTGTGGCTTTGGAATCGTTTATATATTCAACATGATGGATTTTAAGCACTCTTTCCAAACGGTGGGGTGCTCCCAGGAAGTTCTCAATACAATCCCGTATGGTATCTTTCCTGATCCCTACCAGATTGGCCACAGTTGCTGCAGCCATGGTATTCTTTAAATTGTGCTTGCCTGAAAGTGCTAAAGCGTCTGTCCTCATTTCAATTGTTTTATTAGGCGTCCTAATCAATATGTTCTCGTTCTTAATACATGCCCCCTGCTCCACTTGCTTTTCAAGTGAAAAGGGAAAGGGTTTGGGTTGGATTGGGTGTTCCTCAAGCCAGTTGGTCACCACCGGATCATCCATGTCGTACAGGAATGAATCCGAGGTGTCCTGGTTCATGGCAATTCTGAATTTAGAGGCGATATAGTTTTCAAACCGGTAATCATAGCGGTCCAGGTGATCTGGTGTAATATTTGTAATAATCGCAATGTCCGGTCTGAAATCCAGGATACCGTCTAATTGAAAACTGCTTATTTCCAGCACATAGAATTGGTAATCCTGTTCTGCTACCATTCGGGCAAAACTGTCGCCAATATTTCCTGCCATGCCTACATGTAAACCTCCATTTTTTAAAATATGGTGGGTAAGCATGGTGGTTGTGGTCTTTCCGTTACTGCCGGTAATGCCTATGATAAAGGCATCTGTATAGCGAGAAGCAAATTCAATCTCTGATATCACCGGGGTTCCCTGTTGCACCAACTGCTGAACCAAAGGAACCGCATCTGGTATACCGGGACTCTTCATGACCAGATCCGCTGTCAGAATCTTTTCTTCAGAATGCCTGCCTTCTTCCCAATCAATCCCAAGATGTACAAGAACGTTTTTGTATTCTTCTTTTATTTTCCCCGCATCCGAGAGGAATATTTCAAATCCTTTTTTCTTTCCCAATACGGCCGTACCAACCCCACTTTCTCCACCTCCAAGTATGACCAACCGCTCCATCTTACCGTACTTTGAGTGTCACGATGGTGATTATTGCAAGTAGGATTCCGGTAATCCAGAACCGGGTTACAATCTTGCTTTCGTGATATCCCTTTTTTTGGTAATGGTGATGTAATGGTGACATGCGGAAGATGCGCTTGCCTTCCCCGTATTTCTTCTTGGTATACTTGAAATAGCTCACCTGTAACATAACAGACAAGGATTCGGCGAAAAAGATTCCGCATAATAGCGGGATCAACAATTCCTTTCTTACAATCAGCGCTATAACCGCGATGACCCCACCAATGGTAAGGCTTCCGGTATCTCCCATAAATACCTGTGCGGGAAAGGCATTATACCAAAGGAAACCAACCAGTGCCCCCACAAAAGCAGCTATGAAAATGACAAGTTCCCCTGCACGGGGGATAAAGAATATGTCGAGATAATCTGAAAAAATGATATTCCCGGATACCCATGCAAAAATTCCCAGGGTGAGTACAATTATGGCTGAGGTCCCCGCGGCAAGTCCGTCTATCCCATCTGTGAGATTAGCTCCATTGGAAACCGCAGTTACAATGAAAATCACAATGGGGATAAATACCAACCAGGCATATTTTTCGGCTCCTTCGCCAATCCAGGAAACCAGTGAACTGTAATCCAGCTCATTATTTTTAAAGAAAGGAATGTTGGTTTTGGTCGATTTGACTTCCTGCCCTTCCACAGGTTGCACGGTATATTCTGCGGTAATGGTAGTCTTGTCCTTTTCTTTCATGGTCACTTCCGGATGAAAATAAAGCGTAGCGCCTACCATAAGGCCCA
>JABDRK010000024.1 GCA_013041785.1 Eudoraea sp. | reverse complement strand
ATCAATTTCAGACCCTTTGTAAATCTGACTCGGGAAAAAGTATTTGATATCATTGCCAGTTTAAAATCCGGCAAGAAACCCTGGGAGATTTGTGACACCCCAAAAAGTGTTATTCAGTATAAACCCTCCCCGGACAGGACAGTATTCTTTAAACCCTATACGCAATTTTCTACCCTGACGTATTTGAACGCACACAGTCCTGAGGAGGTAATTGATCTGGTTAAGCGATCAAAACTTACCGGACGTGGAGGCGCTTTCTTCCCAACTGGGTTGAAATGGGAATTATGCCGGAAAAACGAAGCAGATACCAAATATATCATTTGTAATGCCGATGAAGGAGAGCCCGGCACATTTAAAGATCGTGTCCTTATGGAAGAACATCCTGAATTGCTTATTGAAGGGATGATTTTAGCCGCCTATGCCGTTGGTGCATCCGAGGGAGCCATTTACCTGAGGGCAGAATACACCTATTTAAGAGACAGGCTTGAAGAGCTGTTGAACAAGTACAGAAAAATGGGGTTCCTGGGTAAAAACATCAAAGCGAAAACACCCTTTGATTTTGATATGTATATTCATTTGGGTGCAGGTGCCTATGTGTGTGGTGAAGAAACGGCCCTTATCCATTCTATGGAGGGGAAAAGAGGAGAACCGGGAACCCGGGAATATTTTCCGGTGGAAAGGGGATTCAACGGCAAACCCACGGTGGTGAACAACGTAGAAACGCTGTGTACGGTCCCTCGAATTGTAGAAATGGGAATCGACAAGTATTTAACACTGGGTACACCGGCCACCCCGGGTACCAAGCTCTTCAGTGTATCCGGAGATTGTGAAAAACCCGGTATGTACGAAATAGAATGGGGAATGAAACTGCGGGATGTTTTGGAAATAATCGGAGCTCCAGACCCACAGTTCATTTTATTTAATGGTTTCGCAGGGGAGTGCCTGTCTGAGGCAGATTTTGACCGAGAAATATCAGCGGAAAACCTACTGGCTGAGCACGTGCAATTTGAGTTCACGGATCCGAATGAATACGCCCGAAAAATGAGTGGAATCGGGTTACGAAGTGGGGGGGCCTTTATGGTATTCAATAAACAAAGGGACCTGATTAAGGTATTAAAAAATGTGGCTGACTTTTTCGTTGCGGAATCTTGTGGAATTTGTGTACCCTGCAGGACGGGCAATTTTTTATTAAACAGAAAGATTGACAAGTTAGTTGCCGGCCATGCGGAAACGAAAGACCTGGAGGATATTAAACAATGGAGCAACATCATTAAAGTAACGAGCAGGTGTGGTCTGGGTAAGATGTCATCCACAGCTTTAAACCATGCTATCCTCAAGTTTCCAGATGTTTTTGCGAAACACCTGTCTGAAAATACAGATTACAACAAAGCCTTCAATCTGAAGGAGGCTACAGCAGATTACGATAGAATTATTAACGAAATGACCTCGGACTATGAGTAATATGGTAACCATTTCAATTGATGGTAAATCCATCCAGACTGAATCAGGAAAAAACCTGGTAACTGTTGCCAAAGAGCACGGCGTTTATATTCCTACGCTATGTTATTTCAGGAATATAGACCCCCTGGGTACCTGCAGGATTTGTACCGTGAAAGTAAACGGCAGGGATACCACAGGATGTACTATTAAGGTGGCTGATGGTATGGACATTGAAGTAAATACTCCGGAACTCTTAGAGAATAGAAAGGCAATTATTGAAATGCTGTATGCCGAGGGGAATCATTTTTGTCCTACCTGTGAGAAAAGTGGTAACTGCGACATGCAGAATCACGCCTATGATATGGGGCTAACGGTAACCCGTTATCCCCACGTGTTCAGTGAAAAGAAAGTGGATTTCACCCCGAAACGCATGATCATGGAATCTAACCGCTGCATATTGTGCAAGCGCTGTGTAGAGGAAGTAAAAACCCCTGACGGGAAAGATGTTTTTTCATTCGTGAAAAGGGGTGTGAACACGAGGGTACAAATCGACTATGAGCAGGAGCAAAAACTCAGTGAATCAGAAGCCTTAAGGGCAATGAATCTCTGTCCGGTTGGGGCTATTCTGGTCAAAGGAATGATACACGAACAACCCTTTGGGGAACGCAAATACGACCTGCTTGGTAAGGATATCAAGCCAGTTGTCAAGGGCAATACGTTTCACAAAGCAGACGATGAAAAATTCATTGTGGCAACCACTTCTCTTGCGGGCTGTTTCGGATGCCATATGTCTTTATTGGATATAGATACGGAATTGTTGGACATTATTGAGATAGCTGAGTTTAATAAGTCGCCTTTGACCGATATCAAGAATTTTTCCAAACGCTGCCATATTGGTCTGATCGAAGGCGGATGCTCCAATTCTGAAAATGTTCACGTGTTACAGGAATTCCGCAAGAAATGCGATATCCTTGTGGCCTTTGGCGAATGTGCCATTATGGGAGGTATCCCGGCAATGCGCAACTTTGTACCCCTACAGGAATGCCTGGAAGAAGCCTATCTCAACGGGGTAACCACAGAGATTGGTGCCGATGTGGTTCCCGGACAT
>JABDRK010000021.1 GCA_013041785.1 Eudoraea sp. | reverse complement strand
GAGAAAACTGCCCCTTCGTAAGCCCGTAGATCTCATTGTTGAAGAGCACGATGTTAAGGTCCAGGTTACGTCTTAGGACATGGATAAAATGATTGCCTCCGATAGCCATGGCATCCCCATCTCCAGTGATAACCCAGACACTTAGGTCTGGATTGGCCAGTTTCACACCAGAGGCAATTGCCGGTGCCCTGCCATGGATGCCGTGCATACCAAAAGTATCCATATAATAAGGGAATCGGGAAGAACATCCAATACCCGAAATAAACACTACATCTTCCTTTTTGACTCCCAGTTCGGGCAGTGCCTTTTGCATGGCCCTGAGGATAACATAATCATCACATCCCGGACACCAGCGCACTTCCTGGTCACTGGCAAAGTCCTTAAACGTATATTTTTTTTCAGCCGTTTCCATGATTATCCCAGTAATTCTTTAAATTTTTGTGTTAATTCAGCATTGCCGAAAGGTAGTCCCTGAACCTTGTTGAATTGATGGAAGGTTATGCCATTGAAATTCATTTTCAGAATGGAGGCGAATTGTCCGTTATTCAATTCACAAACAACAATCTTTTTGAATCGTTTCAATACGGCTTCTGTATTCTTGGGCAGGGGATTAATATAATTGAAATGGGCCAGGCCTATCCCAGATACTCCACTTTGCCGAAATTCTTTCACGGCGGCGTAGAGGGTTCCGTAGGTACCCCCCCAGCCAATAACCAATAGTTCCCCTTCCTCGGCAAATTTGGTTTGTAAGTCCGGTATGCAACACTGAACCCGTTTGATCTTTTCGGCCCTGACCTGCGTCATGTATTCATGGTTTTCCGGATTATAGGATACATCGCCAGTGAGCTTATTTTTTTCAAGCCCCCCAACCCGGTGTTCCAACCCAAAGGTTCCCGGTACCGCCCAGTCCCTGGCCAGGGTCTCTTCATCCCGTTTATAAGGGTGCCAGCTGTTTTCAGCTTTGTGAATGGTACGGGGTTTAATGTCTGGCATTTCAGCCACGGTTTGAATCTTCCAGGGTGCTGAACCATTGGCGATATAGCCATCGGTAAGCAAAATCACCGGGGTCATATGCTCCAGCGTTAGTTTAGAAGCCTCATAGGCAAAATTGAAGCAGTTAGCCGGGGTACTGGCTGCAATTACGATTACGGGGCTTTCCCCATTTCTGCCATACATTGCCTGTAGTAAATCCGATTGCTCAGTCTTGGTAGGAAGTCCGGTTGAAGGACCGCCTCTTTGGACATCAACAACAACCAATGGTAATTCCAGCATCATGGCCAGACCCAGGGCTTCCCCTTTTAGGGCCAGGCCCGGTCCGGAAGTAGTGGTGATAGCCAGATCTCCGGCAAACGAGGCCCCTATGGCCGAACTTATACCGGCAATTTCATCCTCTGCCTGTAATGTTTTTACTCCAAAGTGTTTATGCTTTACCAGTTCATGGAGGATATCAGAAGCGGGTGTGATGGGATACGAACCTAAGAATAGCTCCAATCCCGATTTTTCAGCCGCAGCTAAAAATCCCCAGGCTGTAGCCGTATTTCCCATGATTATCCGGTACTTACCAGAAGGCATTTTAGCAGGAGCTACGGTGTAAGCATTTGGAATCAATTCCAGGGTTTCTGCAAAGTAGTAGCCTGCCATCAGCACTTTGGTATTTGCTTCAATGAGCTCGGGCTTTGATTGAAATTTCTTATTGAAGAAGTCTATGGTGTGCTGGGTAGAACGATTATACATCCAGTATACAATCCCCAGGGCAAACATATTTTTGCTTCGGGTGATACTTTTATTGTCCAGACCCGCGACGTCCTTAAGGGCTTCTTTGGTCAGGGAGGTCATACTTACCTCTATAACCTGATAGCCGTCAAGACTGCCGTCTTCCAGAGGGTTAGATTCATATTGTGCTTTTTCCAGATTCTTTTTGGTGAAGGAATCGGTGTCCACAATAATTCCGTAACCTGCCTTTACGGCATGCAGGTTGGTCTTGAGTCCGGCAGGATTCATGGCCACGAGAAGGTCGACGTTGTCACCAGGGGTGCTGATCTCCACACTTCCAATATGTACCTGGAATCCTGAAACCCCATATAAACTCCCCTGAGGGGCGCGTATTTCTGACGGGTAATTCGGAAAGGTAGCCACGTCATTGCCAAACATTGCCGAAGTGTCTGAAAACTGAGTTCCCGTCAGTTGCATACCATCTCCGGAATCTCCGGCAAAACGCACTACAACGGCTTCCAGAGCCTGTTGTGGTTGTTTAGATTTAGCCATCGTCATGGATGTTCGTTTATCAAATTAATTATTAACTATACAGGTTATTCTTACCTTATACAAAGGTCTCAAATTTATCTTTAGCTTCTATAAAGAAATATGATATTTATCATTAATAACACCAATGTGGAAGCTTAATTTAGCCTCTGTATTACAAAAACTGAAGTTATGGCTATTATCATCACTGACGAATGTATTAATTGCGATGCGTGTGTTTCTGAATGCCCTAATAATGCAATTTATGAGCCCGATCAGGAATGGTCCTACTCTGACGAAACTGCATTGAGCGGCATGTCTACATCGCCCTCTGGTGTAGAGGTGGATGCTGATGCAGAAAACGAGCCCATCTCAGAAGAGTTCTATTACATTGTGCCCGACAAGTGTACCGAATGTAAAGGATTCCACGATGAGCCGCAGTGTGCTGCTGTTTGTCCCGTAGATTGCTGTGTTCCCGACGAGGATCATGTTGAAAGTGAAGAAGAACTATTGGCTAAAAAAGCTTGGTTACACGGTGAATAACTAAAATTCACCCAAGATCAGGAACTGATGCATTCCATAATACCGTGGATTCCCTGCTGGGAATCCCGGAAGACCACCCCCATAGGCCCGTCCTGGATTAGGGGGGTGGTTTTTTTTGCCCTATCAATTCAACAATTTTTCATCTTATTTACCACCTGATTTTAATCATTGTACACTGATTATTAGAAGTTTAATTTCACCGTTTTGATGCTTGTAGTAAAAGCTAGTTCATTCAAAAGTTATTTCGAAAAGTGAAAGG
>JABDRK010000208.1 GCA_013041785.1 Eudoraea sp. | reverse complement strand
GAACAACAGGATTATTTTACCCGTATTTCAGGGATGCAATTAAAACATCCGCAGATTGTAGGATTTGGGATCAGCAATGCCAATACCTTTGAGGAAGCTACTCAACTGGCCAAGGGGGCAATAATCGGCTCGGCCTTTATCAAATTCCTGACCGATGAGGGGAAGGAAAACATTGGGACCTTTGTAGAATCCATTAAAGTACCTTCATGAAACTATTGGATAATTGGAAATTTCTTATCATCCTATGCCTTACGCTGGGATTGGCACCTTTTATTCCCGAACCGCATGTATTGGGTAAAATTCGCTGGGTGCTTGGGGGAGGCAAAGGCATGACGGGTATTGATTACTTTGACCTTATACTGCACGGCTTCCCTTTTATCCTGCTGATAAGGTATCTGATTATTAAAATTTGGGGGCGCATTCGAAAGTAGAATTCCCTACATTTAAACCGCTAAAAATTATATTCGGAATGAAAAAATACATCGTGATTTGTATGCAGTTATTCCTGTTTGGAATATTTGCCCAGGAATCTGGACAACTTCAGACACAGATAAGGCATACCATTGATGAAATCAGGGCATTTGTAGCCATCCCCAATGATGCTTTGGATGCTGCCGACATCAACAGGAATATTACCTGGTTGACCCAAAAGTTCAGTGCAAGGGGTTTTAATACCACAGTGCTGCCTACTGAGGGCAAACCCTTGTTTTTTGCAGCCTTGCCCATATCCGATGAGAAGCCCACGCTCTTATTTTACATGCATTTTGACGGGCAGTCCGTTGACCCTGGAAAATGGGAGCAACCCAATCCTTATGAAGTGGTATTGCGAGCTCCGGTAAGCTCTGGCTGGGAAGACCGGTCCTTTGATGAACTACAGGACAGTATCCCTCCGGACTGGCGGCTGTATGGAAGGTCTACTGCAGACGACAAGGGACCCATCGTCATGTTTCTCAATGCCATAGACCTCCTGAAAAAGAATAAGCAGGCCCTGCCCTTTAATGTTAAACTGATTCTCGACGGGGAGGAAGAACGGGGGAGTAATCCGCTCCCCAAAGCAGTCCGACAGTACAGGGAGCTCCTGGAGGCCGATTATCTAGTTATCAATGACGGACCGGTACATGCTTCCGGATTACCTACCGTGATTTACGGCTGCCGGGGGATTACCAGTCTCAGCTTAACAACCTACGGACCTGTAAAACCACAGCACAGCGGACATTATGGCAACTATGCCCCAAACCCGGCATTCCAGTTATCCCGGTTGCTCGCTGGCATGAAGGACACCAATGGCAAAGTACGTATCCCCGGCTATTATAACGGGATAACAATAGATGAAGAAACCCGTGCCGTATTGCAAAGCGTGCCGGATGATGCAGCAAAAATAAATGCCTTCCTGCAGATAGCCAGTCCCGAAAAGGTGGGTGAATTTTATCAGGAATCCCTGCAATACCCCTCCCTTAATGTTCGGGGACTCAGTTCCGGTTGGGTGGGAGCCCAGGCGCGAACGATAGTGCCAGCCACAGCCACGGCAGAGCTGGACCTGAGATTGGTTCCGGAATCTGACGGGAACCGCTTGAAATCACTCATTAAAAAATATATTGAGGAGCAGGGGTTTTATATTACGGATCAGGATCCTAGCTCTGAAATGCGAAGCAAGCACGACCTGATTATCAAGGTAACAGAGACTGAGGTTACCAATGCATTTCGGACGAGTCTGAAAGAACCTTTTGGAAACTTTCTGGTGAGCGTATTGCAAGACACCTTCAATGAAGATGTGGTTAGGATCCGTATTATGGGAGGAACGGTCCCTATTGCCCCATTTATCAACGAGCTTGAGGTACCGGCCTTTATTGTCCCACTGGTAAACCCGGACAACAATCAACACAGTCCCAATGAAAATTTGAAAATCGCACAGATTGGGTATGGGATTCGAACTTTTTACAAGCTGTTAAGTACAGATCTTGCTGCAGGAAACTAAAGGGTTAATCACTTACTCTTTACGATAGAATCCTTTTTCGTCTAATAGGGTATGCACATTATACCAGAATACCTTAGAAGTAAAATTGGGATTCTCAGGCGCCTCCTTAAGGGCTTTAAGGTCGGATTTCACCTGATTTTCGAGTTTGTTTTCGGCTTCATCCGGTAGTTTGAGGTAAGCCATAGTCCAGTCTTCGAACTGACGCTCCAGGCTCTCTCCTTCAGAAAGGATGTCTATCGTATCATGGCGCTTATCGACCTCAATCACATTAAAACGCTCCTGAACATCACCCTTCTCACCTTCCAGTAACTGTACAAAATAGCCTTCATTGAAAACGAGACAGCCGGTTATTTCTTTATCTGCGTTGTTGGATTGGGATTTCCGAAGAATATCAATGATGTCTTCTGTACTGATTTCCTGAGTAGCTCGGGAACGATAAGTGAGTTGATAAAACATAGGCTAGGGCGTTTTACGCCTGCAAATTACAAAAAAATGCCCTTTGATTTTCCTGGGTTAAAGACAGTAATTAAATCATGCCGAATTCCGGCTGGCATTAATATTTCCATAGAGTGATCGGGTCACTATCTTTTCATATACCGCTTTGTTTTTATCATTATGCCCTATTTTCTGAAGCGCATACTGCTGAATAACCAATAAAGGCAGTACGATTTCCTCACGGATCCGGATAGACTCTCGCGACATGGCCTCGTCCTCCATAAGGACCTGGGATCCGGAAATGTCCAGGAGCATTTTCTTGGAAAGCAGGTATTCCTCATACAGAATTTTCCAGAAAGCTCCGTATTTGGGATCTTCCTCCATATATCGCGTGAGCTCGAAATAACATTTGGAAAGGGACATCATACTGTTCCCCATCAGGGCCTTGAAAAAGGGTACATTTTTATACAACTTCCTGAGCTCCTCCATCCTGCCTTGATCGGCCAATGTTTTTAACGCAGTCCCGATACCAAAATACCCGGGAACATTTTGTTTCAGCTGGCTCCAGGAACCAACAAAGGAGATAGCCCTTAGGTCTTTCAATTCCAGTTTCGCCTTATTTCCGCGTTTCCCGGGCCTGCTGCCTATATTGGCCAATTGATAGTATTTCAGCGTACTCCGGTGTTCCAGATAGGCAATAAACTTGTCGTGGTTTTTAAGAGCGGTATACTTATCGTAACTGATCTCTGAAAGCATTTCGATCAATTTACGCTGATCGTCGGTAATAATGTTTTCTTTTCCAAAAATGGTATTGGAAAGTCCGGCTGTCAGCAATTGCTCGCTGTTGTGCATAAACTGCTCCTTAGTCCCATAGGTGCTGGTAATGGTTTGCCCCTGAATGGTTAACTGTATTTCGTGATTGGCGACATCCTTAGTTTGTGCCGCATAAAATCGGTGGGTCTTGCCC
>JABDRK010000430.1 GCA_013041785.1 Eudoraea sp. | reverse complement strand
CCCTTGTAATCCCTGGCATTCGAGATATCATAGCCTGCAAATTTTCTCAGATAATCAGAAATTTGGGTTCCGTAGGCGTCCTGTACATTATGTTTACCTCCGGAACGCAGGTATTTTTTAACATTGCCCGGACCGGCGAGGTGGGCGGCGGCCAATATCCCTGATTCGGTAATATTTATCGTGCGTATAACCTTATTGGTATGCTTTTTTATTTCCCTCCTCAAGATCCATTTATTGCGGGCCAGGTTAGCGTAAAATACCTCTTCCTGAAGTCTCGGGTCGTTTAAAAATTTCTCCGGGTCCGCCACTTTCAGCACTTCCAGGGTTCCCTCACCGAATTGGTACTTCCCAAGGTAACCAAAGGAGTTTATTGCAAAATAGTCACCTCGGGATTCCTGAAAGGCTAATGCCTCTTTGAATCCGTTATAGGATTTTCCTAAAAAAGGAGGTCTGCTGAATTCGGCAGTGTCTGAGGCGATGGAGTCTGTAAAAAAAGGAGGTGCGTAAATCACATCAATTGCACCCTGGTAAATTCCCAAGGAGCCATTTCCTTTTTCGAGCAAATCTAGTATTGCCTCGATCCCGTGGGGTTTGGAAATGGTCTCCCGGGAATAATTTGTTTGGCTGGTCCCAGTGAGCATAGCCACCAGGAGGATTATCATTTTCTTCATCTTCTATAGTGGTCTGTTTGGTTTTCCTCGAAGTAACGTACTGGCTTAAATAGTTGTACCAGGCAATAAAGGATTTATGGGTTCTTTCGAATTCTTGCATACTTATCCTGTTTGCTATTCAATATGGGCTGTGCTTTTAGCATACGCATTACTATCACCAAATCCAGCTGAATGTAAATCGTCATGGTAGACTGAACCTATAAACAAACAGTTCTCGGCCTGTTCTGCTCTATTGCTCTTAGGAGCAGACCTGGCGTGGTGAAATACTTTTTTACAGAATACACCTTTGATACGATCTAGTTTTGATAAAGTAATCCCTGACATTAAAATGTAGTTATGAATGTTAACAGGCAAATTGATCAATAAGGCCCTGAATACTCAGGGCCCCATCGCATCAATCAACTAACCCAAATTAAATTTGTTTTGCCCCTGGCCTGTTTATAGTGTTCTCTTAATTTCTTTAAAACGTATCTCAATCGTCTCAGCAATCTGTTCTTTCCCCTTTTGGAAGGAGCTTTCTTTAGCATTGTAAGCTCATCACCAAACAAATAAGGCCATATAATCACCAGGGTAATTACAAAAACAATGACACTCATAAAAAAAAGTATTTCAGCAACGTAGAATCCGTTCATTGTAATGTCCTGTTTGGTTGTTTAAGAATACATGTATTCTTAGTGAATCATCTTAACAGGCTAAAACTAAAAAGGAGGCAGGTTTATGCGTAGTAAATCGCACACCCTTCAATAATTCATCGATAATCTGTATGATTACATCGATGAAATGCACCATTTGTAGGTTTATTCCTACTCTGGGGTATTATTTCAAAAGGGTAAAAACCGTATTAAGGAGGGTATTATTTTCAAAAGGCTTGGTGAGCACCTCATCCATCCCTGAGGCTCTAAAGCCTGCCAGATTTTGCTCATAAGCCCGGGCTGTAAGCCCCAAAATGGGGATGCTTTTCAGTGGATCCATGGGGAGGCCACGAATCAGCCTTGTCAACTGTTTGCCAGAGATATTGGGGAGGTCCACATCCATAATAATAAGATCGTACTGGTCTTGAATAACTGCTTCCATAACTCGGGCCCCGTCATATATCAGATCAATGTAGAAACATCCGGTATCCATCAGGAATTTGAAAAGCACGGTTTGTATGCCCTCATCATCTTCCACAATCAGCAATTTGAATTTCTTTCCTTTTTTAGCCCATGGAGGTAAGGTATATGTTGCCGGAGATTCCATGAGCCAGGCAGCTTCCTCTGAAGGAAGGGGGTATTTCAGGGCGATATCAAAATAGAATTCAGAACCTTTCCCCAGGCTTGAATGCAGCTGAATTTCTGACTCCATCAAGGCGAGCAGTCCTTTTACGATCGGCAGACCCAGGCCCGTGCCTTTGACGTTTGCCGGCGCGTCTGCCCTGGAAAAGCTTTCGAATACTTTCGGGATACTTTCTGGAGCTATGCCCGATCCTGTGTCGGTTACCACGAATCTCAAATATACCTTATTCGCCCTTCTTTGATTCAATGAGATCCGCAACCCTATGGCACCTTCTTCAGTATATTTCAGGGCATTGTCCAGCAAGTTGGTCAATACCTGATAAAGCCTGAGCCGGTCCCCGGTTAGGCGTTCCGGAATTTTATCATCTATTTCCAGGGCAAAGGACAGGCCTTTTTGTTCCGCCTTTGCGCTGTACGTAAATCGGATTAGCTCCAAAAATTTATGGAAGTCAAAGACTTTCTGATCAAGGGCCAACCTGCCCGTTGCAATCATGCTGATACTTAATATATCCTCCAGCATTAATTTCAGGTTTTGATTGCTGTCTTTTAAGAAGGCTATCATCTGCCTTTGTTCCGAAGTGAGTGGCGTATTTCCCAATAGGTTGGTAATGGAAAGCATGCTGCCCAGTGGGTTTCTCAATTCATGGCTGAAATTTTGAATAAAGGTGTTCTTGAATTTTTCCCTTTCTTCCAATTCCTGATTTTTAAGTACAATCAGCTCTTCTTTGATGATGGATTCATTCCTGGCCTGAGCTACGGCCTGATAGTTGTTGTAATGCTGGCTGAGGTCGTAAATAATAACCAGTAATCCTTCGGGCTTGCGATGGATATGAATATCCGCAATTACCTCCGAATCCTTCCCGGGCAGATGCACGCAATTCAGGAGGATTTCCTCCTCCGCACCCTTTGAAATTTCAGTGATGCATTCAAAAAAGGGGTGAAAATCGGGGAGGCTGTCTCCGGGAGCTATAGGTAAAACATGCTGATCGCAATCCAGGACCTTGCCATTGGGATCAACAATAGCAAATTGGATGTTCCCCGCCAGATATTGCTGTTTATACTGTTCAAGCATCCTCATTGAGCAGGGTTGCTAATTTTAGGAAAACGGCTTCTACTTCATTTCCGGTTTTTGCACTGGTGAGAAAGTCATATGGGATTGTATTCTCAAGCATCTGCTGTTCCAATTTTTCTAAATCGATCAGGTCCGTTTTGTTGCCTACCACTAAAATTGGGGGACCTTGAATTTTTTGTCGGACTATTTCTATATCCCGAATGAGGTTCTGGAAGGTAGAAGGCCGGGTTACGTCAAATACAAATACCACACCATGGGTGCCCAGGAGATAGGCATCCCGTATCTGTTCCATCTCATCGGTGCCTTCCAAATCCCAGAGGATAAAGGTTACCGCATCATCTGCATTAAGCACTACAACCTTTTTGGTAATATGTACCCCAATGGATACCTTGTAGTTATCAGAAAATGTGTCTTCTACAAACCTCCTGATCAGCGAAGTCTTACCTACACCAAAATGTCCCAGGACAACTATTTTCCTAGATCTTTGCATTTCCAAAGCTTTCCGCCAACTCCTTTTCCAGCCACTCTTTGTCTATGGTCTTGCTCTCTTTGGGGCGGTCCTTGGAAGTAAATACCAGGTCCAGGTTCATCGCCATGAAATTGTAGTAGAAATTAAAAATGAGGTCCTGAAGTTTGTTTTTGGATTTCAAGGCATAATCCCCGGAGATAACTACAGCCACGTAATGCGTTACGAAACTCTGCAGGTGGATATGGTAATTCTCGTATTCGATGAGTTCCAGGTTCTGGTTCTTTTTGTGATAGGCATCCTCAACAAAGGTCTTGATCGCCGTTAGCATTCCGGATATCATTTCTTCATCTATACTGCTGGTACGCGAATAACTGGCTTTTAATATTCCTGAATCGCGTTCAATTAGCAATACCTGTTCTATCTTGGAGGAGGACAATTCTTTCAGCAATAATTCTTCTTCCTTTTTACCGGTAAATATGGCCCGCAACCTTAGCTTCCAGCGCTTTATAAAACTCAATTGGTTATCGATCTTTTCGGAAAGCACTTTAATCTCCTGGGCCACATATTTCTTTACCATCTTCCCCAATACCGGGTACAGGGCATCAACCACTTCGTCCTTGTGGTTTTTGATTTCTTTCTTTAAGGTTGCTGTGATGGTAGGCCCCAGCGTATCCGGGATGCTTTTGGTAAAGGAATCAATTTTTTGATCAACCAGAGGGTTAACCTTCTCTGCCAATTGTTCCTGGTCATTGATGATCAATTCAAGCAGGGTTATCCGCTTTGAAATATCTTCAACCTGCCCCCTGTCTTCCGGATAGAGGATATCTTTTAATAACTCTAACTTTTCCTGTTCCTTCATCAGCGGCGCTTAGCGAAATATCATTTCTTCTTCACTTTTTCGCCCAGTGCGATCAGTAAGTCTCCCAGATGGTCTTTGTCCAGTTGCTCCTCTTCCATTCGTTCGAGCCTGTCTCCCATTTTTTCCTCCAGCTCGGTGATCCGAATATTGATGTCCGTGGATACATCATCAATAGACATCCGCAAATCTGTTCGTACGGCTTCAATCAAATCCTCAAGGGCCTTTTTCTTATTAAGCATCTCTAGTTTGAGCTGCTCAAACTCTGACTCATAGGCCTGAATGTTTTCGCCGAAAATCAAATTCTTTATCAATTCAATTTTTGAAGCCGTTTCAATATCCTCCTTTTTATTTACAGGGATACCGTTGTTCGGTTTATCAGTCATAATACTGTTTTTTATTACTATAGCAGATTCTCACTTGCCAGAGATTCTATGGCCTGACTTAGACTTTACTCAGCAGCAATACCTTCTTTGAATCTAACTTCTGGAGTCCTATTAAAGATATGCAAAATACCGGCAAAGAGCTAATATAGCGCATTTTACCCAGTGCTCTGCTAAAGCTTGCCCAATTCTATGGATATTCGGTAAGCGGCAATAGAAAATTGTCCTTGGCCCCGCCTTTTACTTTACTATCTTGTAAGGGGCAAAAGCCTTAAATTACAGAGATATGGAATATAGGTTATATCAGGAATTCCATGGTTGATCAGTCCAAAAAAATCGGCTGGAAGGTAGGAGCTGCCCTGGTGGTAGCCAATATGATAGGGACTGGCGTATTCACCAGTCTGGGCTTTCAGTTGCAAGATGTACAGAATTCCTGGTCCATCCTGGGGCTGTGGCTTTTGGGTGGAGTTCTGGCTTTGATCGGAGCCTTCTGCTATGCCGAGATGGGGAGTGTATTCAGGAAGTCGGGTGGTGAGTATGTTTTTCTATCCAAGGTATACCATCCCGTTCTGGGCTATCTGGCCGGCTGGATTTCCCTGACTGTAGGATTTGCAGCTCCCGTCGCCCTTTCTGCAATGGCCCTGGGGGAATACATGGGTAATGTCCTGGACATCCATCCTTCAATTATGGCCGCGGGGACAATTTTACTGGTGGCCCTGATCCACTCCTTCAACCTGAGGGTAAGCAGCCAGTTCCAATCCTATGCCACCTGGTTTAAGGTGCTGTTGATCCTGTTTTTAATCGGCGCAGGTTTTTGGGTATCCTCCGAAGCTACAGCTTTCGATTTCTCACTTAGCTGGACTGCTGAAATCCTAAGCCCTTCCTTTGCCATAGCTTTCGTCTTTGTTACCTATTCCTACACCGGGTGGAATGCAGCGGCCTATATAATCGAAGAAATAGACCAGCCGAAAGTCAATCTCCCCAGGGCTCTGGTGAGGGGCACGCTGCTGGTAACCATACTATATGTATTGCTGCACCTGGTTTTTCTTAAACATGGGGAATTGGACGCCATGAAAGGGCAGTTAGACGTTGGACATGTATTTGCCACACGGGTTTTTGGAAACAGCGGGGCCGTGATCATTAACCTGCTTGTCGCCTTTTTCCTGGTCTCCAGTATCAGTGCCATGACCTGGGTGGGGCCGAGAGTCTCCCAGGCCATGGGCAAGGATTACCCCCTATGGAGCTTCCTCAACCGAAACAACAAAAAACAGATCCCGGTAAGGGCCATCTGGTTCCAGGCGGGTATAGCCCTGACTTATGTCCTGACCGGCACCTTTGAAAGCGTCTTGCTGTATTGCGGGTTTATCCTCCAGATTGCGTCTTTGCTCACCGTTGCCGGAATTTTTGTTTTACGTCGCAGAAAGCTGAAAGAAGAGTATTTCAGAGCCCCTTTATATCCGATATTGCCCATAATCTTTGTGCTACTAAGCCTATGGGTACTTTCGTATTTGCTAATTCAACAGCCCGTTGAAAGTCTTATTGGGTTATTGATTCTGGGTGTTGGAGTCCTTACTTACTTCCTTAATCCTAAAGTAAAATAAGGTATGAAGACCAGATAAAAGGATGTCTTTCTATTATGTTGGTCTACACATTTTTTAGTACTTTCAGAAGCCTATTTTTAACAACAAAACACACCAATTTCAACTTCAGATATGAAATCATTTTCTACTCCCAGTTTCCGCATCGCTTACTCCTGTCTGCTAATTGCATTTCTAGCCTATTCCCCTACGGCGTTTTCCCAGGGCTTTGAAGGCTATTATCGCTTTCCGGATGTCCATAACAACCAGGTGGTCTTTACCGCAGAAGGCGATTTATGGACTGTTCCCCTCAGTGGGGGTAATGCCCGCAGGCTTACCAGTCATGCCGAAGAAGAACTGTACGCCAATTTTTCGCCAGACGGAAAAACCCTGGCCTTTTCAGCGAGTTATGAAGGCCCGATTGAGATCTATACCATGCCGGTAAATGGCGGGTTGCCAACACGCTGGACCTATGAAAGCGATCCTTCCTTTGCCAATACCTGGACCCCTGACGGGAAAGTGGTTTACCAAACCCGGAGTTTTTCCGGCGTACCCGACTATCAATTGGTCCACATAGATCCCGAATCCAAAAAGAAAATCCGCGTCCCCCTGAGTCAGGCCAGTGAAGCCAGCTACGACGCTTCCGGTAAAACCGTTTATTTTGTGCGGCCGGCCTACCACCGGAACGTCACCAAACGCTACAAAGGGGGTACGGCCCGTCAGATCTGGAAGTACGTTGAGGGTGCTTCAGAAGCTCAACAACTCACTTTGGGATATGCGGGGGAAAGCCACCATCCCATGTGGCATAACGGCAGGGTATATTTTATCACTGACAGGGACGGGACCATGAATATCTGGTCTATGGACGAGCAGGGGAACGATCTCACCCAGCATACCGAGCATACGGATTTTGATGTTCGCTATGCCAAGGTTTCAGAAGGGAACATTGTATACCAGTGGGGGGCCGACCTTTGGGTGTATGCTATTGCTTCGGATCAAGACAAAAAAATCAATATCAGGCTTACTTCTGACCTGGACCAGTTACGGGAAAAATGGGAGGAGAAGCCTTCCCAATATATTACCAGTGTACATCCCGATCCGGATGGGGAAAAAATTGTGATCACGGCACGCGGAAGGGTATTTGTGGCTCCGGTAAAAAGTGGTCGCTATATCGATTTCACCCAAAAAAGCGGGGTGCGCTTCCGTGATGCGACTTTTTCCCACGATGGAAAATCAATTCATGTCCTATCCGACGAAAGCAGCGAATTCGAATTCGTACAACTCCCTTCCAATGGGATTGGGAATGCCAAAACCATAACGCAAGATGGAAAAGTACTGCGCTTTGGGGGGGTGCCTTCAAAAGATGGGAAGCGGCTGGCCTACAAGGACCTGCGCGAACGCATGTATGTGCTCGACCTTAAAACCGGACTCAGTACACAAATCTCCACCAACGATATTTACGTGGGAAACCCTTCCTGGTCTCCTGATCATAAATGGGTGGCCTTTGTTCAGGCAGCTGACAATATGATGGCACAGGTTGTCCTGTATCAGGTAGAGACCGGCAAACGGATTTTCCTCACAACAGACCGGGCCAACAGTTTCAGTCCACAGTGGAGTACCGATGGGAAGTTTATCTATTTCTTATCGGACCGCAGCTTCACGTCCCTGGTC
>JABDRK010000420.1 GCA_013041785.1 Eudoraea sp. | reverse complement strand
GGATACGCTTCAGGTTCGCATGATGGATGGTGACCTCTATGAGGAGCGTGATAGCTATGGCTTCCGGGGCTTATTCCTTACCCAGAACGAGGCAGGGGAACCGGTTTTATTTTCTGATAATGTACGTTTCGACCTGAGGAAGTCTGCAGACAGCCTGCCCAGAATCCGTGTTCGCAAAGATGCCAACGGAAGTTCTTTTGCGAATGCCAGGGAACGCGCAGCTAATATTTCCTTTGGATATGTAACGGAAGGCCGTACACTATTGCTGGACAACTACCTCACCACGGGATCCGAAAACAAAATGCGCGACCAGGAAGTACGGGTCAGCATATACGTTCCCGAAGGTATGATCGTACAGTTTGATGAGAATACCAAAAGACATATGGGACGGACTACCCGTTACGACAAAGACCTGTATCGCAGTGAGATCGTGGATTATACCTGGGCCATGCAGAACAATGGTGAGCTGAAGTGTCTGGACTGTCCGGAAGGATTGGAAAGCGATGAAGAGAATGAGGAAGGCAGGATCATAATCAATGAGGATGGCGTAGATATCGATATCAAAGATGACGGGGATTCTTTTGAAATGAAAATTGATGAAGACGGGGTCCGAATCAAAACCAAAGAGGAGTAATTATGAGGTATTGCAATTCAGTCGCTTAATTCTACAATTGGGTAGTTAAAAATGGGCGTACTGAATTCCAATACTGAAATTTGAACACGAATAACAAGAACACGAAATATTCAATCTAAAACAACAATCATGACCACATTAGCAAAAATTACAATCGCAGTTCTTATGGCATTGTTCCTTTCTTCCTGTGCTTTCGATATGAGTTGGGGCGAAGGAAAAAGAGGAAATGGCATCGTAGAAGAAGAACGCAGGGAAATTACGGACGATTTTACCGTCATAACCGCTTCTGAAGGGCTGGATGTCTATGTTACCCAGGACCGGGATTTTGAAATCCTTGTAGAGGCAGACGAGAATGTCATTGACCTTATCGGGACGGATATTAAAAACGGCAGGCTCAAAATTCACGCCATCGAAAACATAGGCCGGGCTACCAAAAAGATCTACGTTACCCTTCCCGAGATTACCTCGCTCAGGACCTCCAGCGGAGCGGACCTGACAACACGGGAAGTCATTTCGGCAGACAAAATCAGTCTGGATGCCAGCAGTGGTTCTGACCTTAGGGTAGAGCTCAATGCAGACGAAGTCAGTGCAGATACCAGTAGCGGGGCAAGCATACGAATTTCCGGCGAGGCTAATATTTTATATGCCGATGCCAGCAGTGGTTCTGATATCAAGGCGGGAGCATTCGAAGTTAAGACCTGTGAGGCTGATGCCAGCAGTGGTGCCGATATCCGGGTAAATGTCTCGGAAAGGTTGATCGCTGATGCAAGCAGCGGTGCAGACATTAAGTATACCGGAAAGGCTCAGGTTAAGAAAAGCAAATCCGTATCCGGAAGTGTTAGAGAATACTAAGGGGTTACCACAACGAATCCGGGTGAAACCTTTAACGATGCTATTTTTCCATACCTGATTCGCAACCTATTCCCCTAAATCCGGGCCTTAGTGCCCGGATTTTTTTATTTGGTGATAATTAGTTTTGGCTATATTCGTAGGAAACATTAGGCATGGAACTGCAGCTTAAATCCTATACCCTAAAATTAAAACACACCTTTGGGATTTCCCGTGAATCTTATGACACCCAGGATACCCTGATCGTTTGCCTGTCCCAGGGTGGAAAAACCGGTTTTGGAGAAGCTACCTCCAACCCCTATTACGGGATTACCCTGGAGCATATGCTTGCAGAAATCGAAGAGATTCGGCAGGATATTAAGGCCTATGACCTGGAGGAGCCCGAAATCTTTCACCAATTCCTCCTTGAAAAGGGTTTGAATAATTTCAGTCTTTGTGCCCTGGATTTAGCTGCACACGACCTATATGGAAAACTTAGGGGGAAACCCCTCTATGAACTCTGGGGTACAGACCCCAGCCACTACCCGACCACCAATTACACCATTGGCATTGATGCCCTGGAGGTTATGGTTTCAAAGATCAAAGAGATGCCCTGGCCATTGTACAAGATTAAATTGGGCACGGAACGCGACCTGGATATTGTCCGCGAACTTCGCAAACACACAGATGCCCCATTCCGGATTGATGCAAACTGTGCATGGACAGCTCGAGAAACTATTACCAATGCAATTGCGTTAAAGGAAATGGGGGTAGAATTCCTGGAGCAGCCCTTGAAGGCAGATGACTGGGAAGGCATGGAACAGGTAGCACATCATTCTGTACTCCCAATCATTGCCGATGAAAGTTGTATTGTGGAAGCAGATGTGGAAGCCTGCGCAATGCATTTTCATGGGATCAATATCAAATTAACCAAATGCGGGGGGCTCACCCCGGCATTGCGAATGATCAAAAAAGCCAAATCTTTGGGGCTCAAGGTGATGGTAGGCTGTATGACAGAATCAACCGTAGGAATCTCTGCAATTGCCCAGCTATTACCCCAACTGGACTATGTAGATATGGATGGTGCTTTGTTGCTGGCAGAAGATATTGCCGAAGGAGTTAAGATTACTCCTGAGGGAAAAGTGATCTTTCCCAAAACGGGAGGTAGCGGTGTAAGGCTTATCGCATGACAGATTTTGTTGATCAATTTCCCGGACCGCGAATTACCCTCAATGGGAAACCCTTCCTTTACTTCGGAGGAACAGCTTATCTTGGCCTGCAGCAC
>JABDRK010000399.1 GCA_013041785.1 Eudoraea sp. | reverse complement strand
GTATTGCTACCACTGGATTTTGAATCCAGCGCGTCTACCAATTCCGCCACCGAGGCAAATAACAATATTTCAACATTCAGTTCTCCAGCACGCCTGCCTCCCGATAACTATCGGGACCGCCACCGAGGCAAACGGTCTGCAAAGCTATAAAATCCTCCCCATTTGTAAAATTAAAATTTCAGTTTTATCCTTTAGCAACCCAAATAAATGTTTAAATTTGCACCTCCCTAAAATAGAGGGTTGCCAGGAAACTAAACAACAAGCAGTTACGTATGGCTTATCAAGTTCCAGAACCAAAGATTTTCGCCTGCACACAAAGCAGCGAACTCGGGAAAAAAATCGCCGATTCTTACGGTATGGAGTTAGGAAATATCCATTTCTCCAGATTTAGTGATGGGGAATTTCAGCCTTCATTCGAAGAATCCATAAGAGGTACACGGATATTTGTTATTGGCTCTACAAATCCCAGCTCTGAAAATCTAATGGAAATGCTGCTGATGCTGGATGCTGCCAAAAGAGCCTCAGCACGGCATATTACTGCGGTAATCCCCTATTACGGATGGGCCCGACAAGACCGAAAGGACAAACCCCGTGTCCCAATTGCCGCAAAACTTATTGCTAAAATGCTCGAAGCTGCAGGTGCCACACGGATTATTACTATGGACCTGCATGCAGATCAGATACAGAGATTCTTTGAAAAACCCGTAGACCACCTCTATGCTTCTACCCTTTTTCTACCCTATCTGAAAAGCCTTGGCCTGGACGATCTGACTATCGCATCTCCTGATATGGGGGGCTCCAAAAGGGCTTATGCCTATTCCAAAGCACTGGGATGTGACGTAGTGATCTGTTACAAACAACGGGCAAAAGCCAATGTAATTTCCCATATGGAACTAATCGGGGATGTGGAAGGAAAAAATGTAGTGCTGGTAGATGACCTGGTGGACACAGCCGGAACGCTTACCAAAGCAGCCGATCTGATGATGGAACGCGGAGCCAAAAGCGTGCGCGCTATCACCACCCATGCATTACTCTCCGGAAATGCTTATGAAAAAATAGAAAATTCAGAATTGTTGGAACTCATCATCACAGACTCAATACCCATTAAGCCGAAAAGCGATAAGATAAAGGTGTTGAGTTGTGCAGATTTGTTCGCAGATGTAATGCATCGGGTACATAACAACACCTCCATTGCATCCAAATTTCTTATGTAATTCAATAAATAGTTATATAACACACAATGAAATCAATTACAATCAAAGGATCAGAAAGAGAAAGCGTGGGCAAGAAGGCTACGAAGGCCCTACGTAATGCTGGAAAGGTCCCTTGCGTGATCTACGGGGGGGATAAACCATTACACTTTTCAGCGGATGAAATCGCATTCAAAAATTTAGTGTACACCCCAAATGCCCACACTGTTGTGGTTGATTTTGAAGGGGGAGAAAAGATCAAAGCGGTAATGCAGGATATCCAATTCCACCCGGTAACGGATAAAATTCTGCATATCGACTTTTACCAGTTGTTCAAGGACAAAGAGGTTAACATGGATATTCCGGTTAGGCTTCAGGGAAGTTCCCCAGGCGTACGAAACGGAGGAAGACTGCTTTTCAGAAGGCGTAAGCTTACGATTAAGGCATTACCTGATAATCTTCCCGATTTCTTCGATGTGGATATTTCCATATTGAAAATTGGAGACAATATCACAGTGGAGACTCTTAAACAAGACGACTTTGCCATTCTTCACAACGATTCCAGTGTTGTGGTACAGGTTAAAACAGCACGTGCCGCAATCGTAGTTGAAGAGGAAGAGGAAGAAGAATTAGAAGAAGGTGAAGTTGCTGCCGAAGGAGCAGAGGCTCCTGCAGCTGAAGGAGCAGAAGCACCTGCAGAAAGCAACGAATAACATAACCCTATAATGAATCAAGCATCCTCGTGGCATAGGGCTTCGGGGATGCTTTTGTATTTTTATGGCATGTTATTGCGGTTTTTTAAACGATATTTTGGGAAACAGTCCGACATCTTAGACGAAGAAGAGGCGATGAAAAAATTTTTACTGGTAGGCTTGGGGAATATAGGGGCGGAATATGCAGGCACGCGTCATAACGTCGGGTTTCAAATCCTGGATGCCCTGGCCGAGAAAATGGATTTCTCCTTCGAAACGGCAAAATTAGGCGCAGTAGGGACTTTTAAGGTTAAAGGCAGAAGCGTTTTATGCCTCAAACCGGCTACTTTTATGAACCGCAGTGGGAAAGCGGTAAAATACTGGATGGAAAAGGAAAAAATTCCCCAGGAAAATCTGCTCATCATTACAGACGATATCAACCTCCCCTTTGGAACGCTCCGACTCAAAACCAAGGGAAGCGATGGCGGGCACAATGGCCTTAAAGATGTACAACACTTTTTGCAGACCACCCAATACAACCGCTTGCGCTTTGGCGTAGGTGCCGATTTTGGCAAAGGGCAACAGGTGGACTATGTTTTGGGAAAATGGGGAGACGAGGAAAAACAAGCCCTGCCTGAGCGCTTTGAACGTATTTCGAAATTGATCCCTTCCTTTATTCTTTCTGGAGTGAAAATTACCATGAACCAATTCAACGGTACCTGAAATCTTATAAAGCCCTGAAACTAAATATCCCGGAATCTGAAGTATTACCCTCGCGGTCACGGGTAATTACCTTCCAGTAATAAACGGAATCGGACGCTGCTGTAACCTGTATGGAATTTATACTCACCGATGGGCTCCCAACAATCGTGGCTGGTGGATTGGTGGTGTCCATATAAATCTCGTATCCGGCGATGTCATTATCCACATCAGCCCCAATCCATTGCAGTGTGATTTCATTATTGATATCCCGGATCACAGATGCTCCTGATTCGGGACTAACTATTTCGGCCGGGAAGGGCGCATAACTGGTTTCAGTACCGCATTGTAAAATTGCCAGGTATCACTTGTAGCAACTACCTCCGTCTTTTCATTGCGAGTGAGAACATTCCAGCGATGCAGCGCACCTTTTTCAAGTGGCAAGCGTGCCGAGAGTGCAGCTGTAGTAACTGTTTGTGAAACCCCGGAATTGACATTGGTTACCCGTAATTCGTAGGTATCTGTAAATTTTGCCGTTTGCCAGCGAAACTCTACCTGGCTGGTAACAGCATTCAGATCGGTCCCCGTAGTGCATTCCGAATTACGTTCGGGAAAGGTGAGCAGGGCGGCTTCAGGGCCCTTAGGCGGCGAATCTTTACTGCAACCCAAGAGGAGTACCCCAATACAAAAGAGGATAATTTTTCTCATCGCTTTATCAATTTACGGGTCTCATTTAAGGATTTGCCTTTCAAATTTATAAAATACATTCCGCTGGGCCAATCGCTCGTATCTATCTTATATTCAGAACCTTCACCTATATTTCGGTATTGCCTGAACAACCTTCCCTGTATGTCATACACATATACGTCCAGACCGGTTGGCAGCTGTTTCATGGCAATACTAAACTCATTCACTGTAGGATTCGGAAATAGTATGGCGCTGTCTCCGTTGAAATAGGTTTCGTCAAAAATGCCTTGGCATGGTAAATTTGTACTTACCCTAAGGGTATTGGGTCCCTTGTCCAAATCCAGGGTTATGGTGTTTTCCGTAGTCTGGGTAAGCAACCCATTTAATTCAATATTGTACAGGGATGACCCTGAAAGGTTTAAGGTTAGTTCAGACCCATCCGCAGAAAGGACGGCATTAACATCAAGCGGATCCGGTTCAGTAATCACAGCCTCAAAACATACGGTTTCATAGGTTACTGCGCCATCGGTTCCACTAATACAGAGTTCATAGGTGCCTGCACTCAGGTTTGAGAGGGTGTATCCGCTGGTAAAATTTTCGTTTAAGTTTGTGCCAGGTCCGGTTACATTCACGCTATAATCCAGGATCGCTATTGGGGCTAACTCAATGCCTCCATCGTTATTCCCTCTGCAGGACTCACTGGTTATGGAAAGGGAAAAGTTGTCTTGGGCAAATCGATAAACAGGACATCCGTCTGCATTGACCTCAATCCCTGGAGGGGTGCCCAGACAAAGGTCATCCGTGTCATCAAAAACACCATCGTTGTCATCATCGGGCCTGTATTGACCTTCGGCACAGATTTCCAGTGAAAATCTGTTGATCAGGCCGCCATCAGCCGGCGCAGTATCACTGACCTCCAGGGTCCAGGTTCCCAGAGTGCTTTCCCCATTGAAGGAGGCAAGCGACCCCAGCGGGTTTACGGTTCCGGAAATACCCGGATTGCTGCCACAACTAAATGCAGGGCCATCATCGTCAAAAATCGCATTGATATCCTGTGCTCCCCCACATGAATTGGCGGCCAGGATAACGGACGTACCCGCTGGCGATATCAGCTTAATGATCAAATCGGATAAAAAGGAGTGTTCAATATCAAGGATCACATTGACATCGGCAATCGGAAGGTCATCAAATAGCGTTATTTGTGCGGTTACAACAGGGGTTCCTGTAGATGATATGGAAAGGGGTAAATTCTGTGAATCACGGGTTTTACAATCAAGCTGAACGGTAGTAAAGCTAAAGGCAGGCGAAAAGGTGCCTTCCCCACACGGATTCACGGGTTTAACCCTCCAAAAATAAGTAGTGTTCTCCAGCAATCTCCTGGGTGAAAATTGGTTGAAAATAACGTTTCCCACATCCACAACATTACTAAAAGCCGTATCTGTTGCAATTTCAACCTGATATGAAGTGTAGGCCGAATTTTCCTCCCACTGCAACGTCGGACGTAAACCTATGTCTAAAGCACCATCAGTAGGAAAGGATAGCGGAACGTCTGCAAACGAATTATTGAAAATGAGCAGATCCAGGGGTACTACCTTGGTCAGGCTGTTACCGGTGGCCGTAATCGTTATGGGGTAATTGTCAATAGTTACCCCTGAAGTATTCGAAAAGGTAACGGTTACCGGTGTTGCTGCTGTGGTGGTAGCCGGGCTGAACACAACCCCGAGTCCAGGAGGGGCATCCGGGGCCGAAAAGGTCACTTCCTCCGCAAAACCGAGATAGGTTTCATATTCAAAGGGAATAATAAGATCATTAGGCTGACAAACCTCATAATCGAGGGCATCAAAATCCATGACAATTTCAGATGCTGCAATTGCAAAATCACTGCTGTTCACCGCGAAAAATATATTGTTCGAAGCCTTGACCATAAAACGTCCGCTCTGTGTTTCCGTTCCAGGCAGGAGTACATCCTGCTCCCCGTCATTTGGTGCATCTTCTACCAAAAGAATTGGAAAACTTACCCCTCCGTCTAGCGATAAATAAATATCAACACGCTGTGCCCGGATAGGAAC
>JABDRK010000390.1 GCA_013041785.1 Eudoraea sp. | reverse complement strand
CTGTGCATATCAAACACAATAACCCTGGGAAATAATTCTTCCAGTTTGCCAATCAGGCTATGGACCACCTCATAAAATGCAGTATGCTTCCGTTGGCTATGATCGTATTCTTTTTTGGACAGGGGTTCTTTCCACAGCTGTTTTCCCCAGGCATCTGTGTATATCGCCCCGTCCGGAGGCCGGTTCAGGTCGTACTCAAATCGACTATCGCATCCTGCAATGACGATAGGGTGTGCTTCAACCATACTCCGGGTACATGGATCTTCTTCGTACCATCGCTCGTACTCGGTATGCAGGCAATTTTCCCAAAGGGATTTGCGAAACTGGTGCCCGTCATGGACAGCCCCGCAAACATAAGGGACGTAACGGGATATTTTCAGGGTAAAGGAATAATCTTCAGCTACCGCTTCGAATACGGTTTCCCTTTCAATACGATCGATGATCTCAGAGACTGATAATCTAAGCATTCTCCACTTCGTTACGCAGGCGGGATCTGCGATCAAAGGCCTGTAACTGGTCTAAAACCCTGCTCTCAATAAAATCGATCACCTTAGCCTGAATCTTGGTCTTGTAGGCCTTGTTCATATACGTTATCCCTCCGGGAGACATCACATTTACCTCGACCAATTTACCGCCAATAACGTCTATCCCAACAAAATACAAGCCGTCTTTTACCAGTTTAGGGCCTATCTGTTTACAAAGGGCTTTTTCATCCTTGGTCAGTTGGTGTTTCGCTACTGATCCCCCTGCAGAAACATTCGAGCGGTGGTCATCTGATCCCGGAACACGGCGCATGGCACCAATAGGTTCCCCGTTCAGGATAAGTATTCGTACGTCACCTTTGTCAGCGCCCTCGATATACTCCTGCAGTATTACATAATTGGATGTTCCATCAGAATTGGAGATATAGAAATCAAGCAGTGACTTGATATTGGACATGGCTGATTTTTCGATCAAAATTACCCCAGACCCGCCAAAACCATTCAGCGGTTTCAGGATCATTTTATCTGCCTCGGATTCTTTGATCATCCGTACCAGGTAATTTTTGTTTTTGGATACGTGGGTGGCCGGGATGATATTGTTATGACTGTCCCCAAAAGCAGCCGTGTAGAGCTTGTTGTTAGCTTCCCGCAAGCCTTGTAGGGAATTGATGATAAAAACGTCGTCCTTGACGGAATCCAGAAAATTAAGCATTATGGGATCTAGCGGCGGATTGGCCCGCATAAATAGCACATCAAATCCAGCAAGGGGCAGCATTTCTTCACGTAAGGTCGCTTTTTTATAGAAACTCTTCAGGTTGGCAGGAACTTTGTCCATCCGGTCAATCACAGAACAGAATGCATTGGTAACACTATTGCGTATGGTCAGGTTTGCCGGGGTACATAATGCAACACCGTGATTTCGTTTTACGCATTCATGAATCAATGCAAGGCTGGTATCGTTTTCGGGATCAATTTGCTCCCAGGGATACATGAGAAAACAGATATTCATGAGGCTTGTATTAGTTTATTTCACTTTTTCATAATGATCGTCCCAATCTTCAACACGGGGTTTGCCGAGTTTACCCACTGATTTGGCAACCACCATGGATACCGTTGCATCTCCGGTAACGTTAATTATGGTCCGGCACATATCCAAAGGCCGGTCTACTGCAAAAATCAGGGCCAAACCTATCGCCAGTTTGTCCGATGGAAATCCTATGGATTCCAAAACGATCACCAACATAACCATTCCCGCACCGGGTACGGCAGCTGATCCGATGGAAGCCATTAAGGCTGTGCCCACTATAGTCAGCTGATCGCCTAATGACAAATCAAAGGCAAGTGCCTGGGCAATAAAAACAGCCGCAACCCCCTGATAAAGGCTTGTGCCGTCCATATTAATTGTAGCCCCTACCGGCAGCACAAAACTGGATACTTCTTTATCAACTCCTATATGCTCCTCCACACGTTCCATGGTGACCGGCAAGGTAGCCGCACTTGAGCTCGTGGAAAAAGCGAGTAGCTGAGCCGGGCTGATTTCTTTTAAAAACCAGAAAGCATTCTTTTTGGTATAGAAGGCCACCACCAGGGTATAAAAGAAAACCATCAAGGCCAGGCCCAGGACCACTACCCCGGCGTATTTTAATAAGGCATATAACAGATCCGGATCTCCTGAAGACGCAACCACATTGGCCAAGAGGGCAAAAACCGCAAAGGGGGCTGTTAGCATGATGAGATCCACCATTTTAAGGACAACATAGTTAAGGGCGTCAAAGAACTGTTTTAAAGGTCTGGCCCGCTCCTCCCCGATGAGCAACATAGAAATCCCCAGGAAAATGGTAAAGAAAATTACCTGCAGCATCAGCGCATTATCACTCATGGCCCCAATAGCATTGTCCGGAACCATATCTTCCAGAAAGCCAAGAGGCCTTTCTCTTTGCTTGGAGGCCTCTTCTATCTTGGATACCACACCCGTGTCAGATGCATAAGTTTCGGTAAGCTTGGTTATAGTTTCATCTGAAATGCCTTCTCCCGGTTGAAGGATATTGACCAGGATTAGGCCTATGCTAATCGCTACCACGGTGGTACACACATATATTATTATGGTCCTCAGGCCAATACGACGAAATTTAGAAATGTCTTTTAGGTCCGATATCCCCTTGATCAGCGATGCGAGGATTAATGGGATGGCGATGAGTTTAAGTAATTTGACGAAAATGATGCCAAAAGGGTTGATCCAGTCCTGTACAATTTCCCTGCCTCCGTCCGGGAATGTCATGCCAAAGCCAAACAAAAGTCCCAGGACCATGCCGATCAAAATCCTCCAGTGCAATTCCAATTTCTTCATGAAGATGTTCTTGATTTCATTGGGGAAGATAAGGTTTTGACTGCAATTCCCCTAAAAGAATTCAGCGCAGCTTATTGGTCCGTGCGCGCAGGGAGAAGTCAGCCAAAACCAGGGCTGCCATAGCTTCCACAATGGGTACGGCTCTGGGGACCACGCAGGGATCATGACGTCCTTTACCCTGGACCTCTACCGAATTTCCGTCTTTATCTATTGTTTCATAAGCCTGTATCAGCGTTGCTACCGGCTTAAAGGCTACCTTGAAATAAATATCCATGCCATTGGAGATTCCACCCTGAATTCCTCCACTGTAATTGGTTTCTGTTGTACCATCGGATTTAAAGCGATCGTTATGCTCACTGCCCTTCATTTGCACCCCTGCAAAACCCGAACCGTATTCAAAACCTTTCACCGCATTGATCGAAAGCATGGCCTTTCCCAATTCCGCATGTAGTTTGTCAAATACCGGTTCTCCAAGGCCTACAGGAACATTCCGTATCAGACAGCTAACCACACCACCAATAGTATCCCCTTCCTTTCTTACTTCACGGATCAGGCTCTCCATTTCCGCGGCGGTATCCGGGTCAGGGCATCTTACCGGGTTGGACTCAGTGAGTGAAAAGTCTATTTCCTGGTGGGGGCGATTTAGAATGGCCGAACCCACTTGAGAAACATAGGCATCGAATGTAATGTCCTTGAGAAATTGCCTGGCAATTGCCCCTGCAACAACCCTGCATGCGGTTTCCCTGGCCGAACTCCTTCCGCCACCACGGTAATCACGGAAACCATATTTCTGGTCGTATACATAATCGGCATGGGAGGGGCGGTATGAATCTTTGATATGCCCGTAATCCCTGGATTTTTGGTTGGTGTTCTCAATGACAAAACCTATTGGAGTTCCAGTGGTTTTCCCCTCAAAGATACCCGACTGAAAAACTACCTTATCCGCTTCTTTCCGCTGGGTCACGATGGCCGATTGTCCCGGTCTTCGCTTGTCGAGTTCCCCCTGTACGGCTTCAAGGGCCAGGGTTAATCCGGCAGGACACCCTTCCAGGATTCCTCCAATTGCCGTACCATGAGATTCCCCATAGGTAGTTAGCTTAAATGTCTTGCCAAAGGTGTTCCCCATAAATTGATCAATTATTCTTCGGGATCATCTGATAGATTCTCCCGCCTGTAAAAGGCATTCCAAAGGTAAACTGAAATATGTTGGGTACCAAAACCGGGGTGCTTAATGTTCCCTTAACAAATAGGAACGGGCCTTAATCAAAGCTTAACGTATATATCAGTAATTGATGACCTCATGATAATCATTTAATTATACCCATAGGTCTATTTTTGCCTAAGCTAATGCGCGCTTTTTGAAAAAACGAAAAATCGATATTGCTGTCATTTCTGATGTCCATCTGGGGACCTACGGTTGCCATGCAGATGAATTGATTGCCTATCTGAGCAGCATCGAACCTGATAAGCTTATTCTTAACGGGGATATAGTAGATATCTGGCAATTCAGCAAGCGTTATTTTCCGGCAGCCCATTTACGGGTGATAAGGAAAATTATCGGTATGGCCTCCAACGGTACTGAGGTTTTTTATATCACGGGCAATCATGATGAAATGCTTCGGAAGTTTGCAGATACCACGGTGGGGAATTTCAGTATTCAAAATAAACTGGTCCTGGAACTGGATGGCAGAAAAGCCTGGTTCTTCCATGGGGATGTTTTTGATGTTTCCATCCAAAATGCGCGGGTACTGGCAAAACTAGGAGGATATGGCTATGATATTTTGATTTTGATGAACCGATTTGTTAACTGGTGTCTTGCTAAACTGGGGAAGGAAAAATAC
>JABDRK010000381.1 GCA_013041785.1 Eudoraea sp. | reverse complement strand
GACTTGCTCCAGCTGTTGCTTTATGGAATCAAGCCGTTGTTTTAGCCGTTGCCCCTCGGGAAACTCCAGGCTTTCCTCGATTCCCGGAAATCGTCCGAGTATTTTCGGGTTAGCCATGCCTTTTTCAATGGCCTGGTGAAGGGCTGCTACGGTTTTTTTTGATGTTCCCGCCTGATGGTAAAAGGAAGCGGCCTCCACATAGAGTTGCGCCGCCTGTAAATCCTGGTTGGCTGCAATCAGCGTATCTCCCAAAAACTTGAATTCCTTCTTACTCAGTTCCTGTTTCTCGCTCAATTCAAAAAGGGCTACAATATCCGGTAAGTGTAGATCTCCGATTGGAGGTTCCTCATACGTTCGGCAGGCCCCGATCCCGAGCAACAAAAGAATAAAGGCAAGTCGGGTTGGTTTCATCAACCTTCTAAATTAATTTCTAAATACTCCGCTGGGGAAAACCACTGGGCTCTCAAATCCATTTTCTCCGATGGCTGCCACACCAAAAAAGAAGTTGTCAATAACAATGCCATCCAAAGTATGCTCGGTCACATTGCCTACATAACGACTGTGATCCCAGGTGGGGGAAGTGGTATCTCTCCAATAGATTTTATACCCTTTGGCGCCTGGTACGGCCTCCCATTTCAATTTAGCTGAGGGTTCTACAATTCCGCCGATGTTTACCTCTTTCGGGCTTAGTGGGGCCCAGGCTATTGAAGCGAGGTTGATGGCATTAACCGCAGTGAGCTTTTTAGCGTAGTCAAAGTTTACATGTTCCAGTTTATCCCCATAGTCGATCCCATTTTCCGTGCGGATGTCCTGGTGCTGCTGGGTATAGTTTTCATGGGCTTCCATGATCCGGATTCCTGCATAGCCAGCGTCATTAAACGGGCGGTGGTGGCCCCCCCTGCCGAAACGGTCCAGGCGATAAATAAGCATCGGATTCATTTCAGGCATGTAGTCCAGCGTATTTTTATAAACGTAACGCGCCAATTGTCTGGAGATTCCATCTACTTCACCACCGTAAAATCTCCTGCTCCTGCGCTGCCGTTCGGTTTCTGTAGGCGGAACCGGCTCGGAAAAGATGCGGAAATCCCGGTTGCTTACCACGCCGTCTACCCCACGGATATTACCGATCATATCATTGTTCAGGATCCCGATGATGTCCCATTCCCGTTCTTTGGCGTAGGCCGCAAGGCCTTTTCCACCGTATAACCCCTGTTCCTCTCCGGATAGCCCTACGTAAATGATGCTGTTGTCGAACTTGTATTTACTAAGTACCCGTGCGGCCTCAATGGTGCCTGCCATCCCGCTGGCATTGTCATTGGCCCCGGGGGAATCTGAGGTGTAATCCGTAGGGTCACTCACCCGGGAATCGATGTCCCCGCTCATGATAATAAAACTATTGGGGTTTTTGGCTCCCCATTGGATAGCTACCACATTTACCACCCAAACATCATTAACGATTCGCTGGTTGTCCCCCTTTTTTATAAAGTCTTTTTGGTAAAATACTTCTAAGCAATCTCCGCATGCCGAAGAAATTTCGTCAAATTCTCCTTTGATCCAGCGTCGTGCTGCCCCAATGCCCCGGGTTTGGGACAGGGTATCACTCAGGGTATGGCGGGTGCCAAAATTAGCCAGGGTAGTAATATCTTGTTCGAGGCGCTCGGCCGAAACGGCCCCAATAATATCATAAAGATCTGTAGTTTGCTGTGAGGTAGCTGTTAGCCCGCAGCAGGCAAATAGAATAAGTAATGTTTTTTTCATGAGAGTGGGAAGCTAAATTTTAATTCAAACCATTGGGCATACCAGTAGCACAGGGGTCCTAGCAAGATATATTTTACGTCCGGAAGTCCAAAGGTAATGCCAATTTTGAAACCAGACAAAGCCCTTATTAAGATCGAGTGACACCACCATAAAGGATAACAAACGCATATACCCCATCGGTCAATGCCTTCACCCGGCCGCTGTTGTGCAGAAATTTTATTGCATGAAAGTTACCCTGGTAATTTTCCCATTAATTATTTCATAGATCGTTACCGTATGAAAAAGCATGCCATTGGCCGTGACGGTTTCTTCATCAATAACCTTATTGCCAAGCACAATCCTTTTTTTCAGCTCGCATTGCAGATCGGGATTGATCCTGAACGTTAGGCTGTATCGTTTTTTCATGGTCTCCTTCCCCTCGTACAAAAACTTATCTGGATAATCGTAAACTTTTACATTTTCGTCATACTGTTCCAGAAAAGCCTCAATATCACCTGCGTTATACGCTTCATGTTGCATTTGAACCGGCACTGCGGGAGAAGCCTCGGCCACCAATGCCAACTGCGTGGACAGGCTGTTTACGGCAACACGGCTGATCTTTCCGATATCCGGATTTTTAAAATTGTGAAGCACCTCCCATTCGGTTGATTCCCCGTGGCGAAAACCCAACAGCTGGTTTGACTTACCAAGCAGCAGGGTGCCGTTCAGTAGCCAGCAATAATCCTGGACGCCATCGGGTAGTTCAGTGATTTTTTGGGAGGCCCCCGAAACGGGATTCAGGGATTTTACCGTATAGCTGTCTCCTTCCCGACTTATAAAACTTACCAGTTGGCTGTTCGGGATTTTGTGAAGGGAACGCCCCACATTTTTGTACACGGTATAGTGGTTGTTCGTTTTAAGGTCAGCGACGACCAGATCCATTCGGTCCTCTACCAGCACCGTACAGATTATCATGTCTTTGGAATACCAAACATGGTAGCCAACCTTCAGATCAGGGAGCAGTTCTTTAGGTTTACCCTTTTCAAAGGGATAGCTATAGAGTCGCTGCAGCCCATCTTTTTCCAGCCGGATTGCGGAAATCTGTTTTTTGCCGGGAACCTTCAAAGGGGAATATTCACTTGCCCCGGGGGTGTCCGAAATCCAGGATTTCTCCTTGCTGTTTATGGCGTATCCGGCAATGTCCGTTTGTGTGGAGCGCGTTGAAGCGAATACCACTACATTATCGTTGTAGAAAGAAGGCTGGTTGTCATAGCCCGGGTTATTGGAAATGTTCACTGCTTCCCCCACAGATAATGTTCCTTTATTTACCCCGAGGGGCATGAGAAATACCTCTGTATTTGATTGGCCAAATAAATCAAACGAAAAGAAAAGAATGATAATTAATAGCGATGTTATGTATTTAACCGTCATGGAGAATTAAAGCTAAACATGGATAAAACCGGCCAGCAGGTCGCGCACTTTGCGGGCATTTTCAATAAAGAATCGTGCATGGGTTTTGTCCCGACCTACTTTTACGGTGAATGTACTTTTAGGAAGTTCTTCGAACATAAATTCATCGGTGGTATCATCGCCAATAGCAAAGACAAAATCGTACTCTCCTTGCACCAGGACCTGGCTGCAGGCGCGGCCTTTGTTTACATTGCCACTTTTAATTTCCAGGACCTTATTTCCCGATAAGAGGGTGATATTGTCAGTACCAATCAGGCTGGTAACTACCGTTGTAAGCTCTGTAGCCCGCTTGTTTCCAAAATCGGGATCGGTCTGCCGGTAATGCCAGGCCATGGAATAATTCTTTTCCTCAATAAAAGAACCGGGGGTCCGGTCTACAAAAGATTCCAATACGGGCCGGATTTTGTCCATCCAGTCTTTCTTTACCTGTTCCAGCATTCTAAAGCCTTCACCATTTTCCGATATCCATACCCCATGTTCCACGATCATGTTGTAATTCTTATGGCCAAACCATTTTTGGAAAGTGTCCTTATCCCGACCACTGATCAGATAAACCGTATTTTCTTCCGGTTCGCTTAAGCGATCCAGTAGTTCAAACAGGCGGCTATCAGGTGCTGCTTGTTGAGGATCGTTCCTAAAACCGGTAAGGGTCCCATCATAATCCAGGAAGAACAATCGATTTTTTGCAATTTGATAACTACTCATCATATTGTCCCAAACCTGCCCTTTTAGCAGACGGGTAATCGTAGTAGCTACTTTTTCGGGCTTTTGCTTCAGGGAGTCCATGAAATCATTGGCCCATTTTTCTACATTATACCGAGCCAGTCTTTTTTGCATCAGTGCGTTACGGGCCTGCTGTTCCTCAATCGGCATATTGATAGCATAGAAAAGGCTGTCTGCAATTTCCTCAAAGTTGTTGGGGTTGATCAACAAGGCTTCATTCATTTCATTGGCAGCTCCGGCCATTTCACTTAAGATCAACACCCCGGATTGATCGGTTCGCGATGCGATATATTCTTTTGCCACCAGGTTCATACCGTCGCGTATGGGCGTAAGCCAGGCAATATCGCTTGAGGTATAGAGATTGATAAGATTTTCGAAGGGAACCGACCGGTAGAAGTACCAGATGGGGGTCCAGCTTACTGTGGCCAGTTCACCATTGATACGGCCAACCAGCTCGTCCACTTCCCGTTTCAACAGTTGATACTGGGGCACGTTAGATCGTGAAGGTACCGCCAGTATGATCAGGCGTACTTTTTCCTTGTACTGGGGATATTTGTTCAGGAAATAAAGGAAGGCATGCAGGCGTTTGGCTATCCCCTTGGTATAGTCCAGCCGGTCAATAGACAGAATCAATTTACTATCCGGTGCGGTTTCCCGGTGGAGGTCCAGGCGCCGCTGCAGGTCGGATTGATCTTTCTTTTTTGAAGTTCCCTGCTTTTTTGCAGCCTGATGAAACTTATCATAATCAATTCCCATGGGGAAGGAATCCACTTTCACCGTGCGGTTATCAACATAAATCTCGTTATAACTAACCTCCAGGCCCTTTAACCTACGAACGGAACTCAGGAAATGCCGCTCGTAATCATAGGTGTGAAAACCGATCAGGTCGGATCCCAAAAGCCCATCCAGTATTTCCTCCCGCCAGGGAAGGGTACGGAAGATTTCATAGGAAGGAAAGGGAATATGCAGGAAGAATCCAATGGAAACATCCGGGCGTTCCTCCCTTACCATGGCCGGTACCAGCATCAGCTGGTAGTCATGTACCCAAATGATGTCGCCATCTTCGGCCTTTTCCAGGACCACGTTGGCAAACTTTTGGTTTACTTCACAATAAACTTCCCAGTTTTCCAACTCGAATTCAGCATATTCCATAAAGTAGTGGAATAAGGGCCATATGGTGCGGTTGCTGAAGCCAAAATAAAAGCCTTCCACCTCTGCTTCATTCAAAGGGACCTTCAGGGCCCCGTGTTCTGCCAGGGCCTTATCAATTTTAGCGCCCATCCCTTCCGGAATTTCCTCATCGGTTAGCCCGCTCCATCCAATCCACAGGCTGTCGCTTCCGGAATGTACAGATTTCATCCCTGTAGCCAGCCCCCCAACACTTGGCATTGCAGTGATACTTCCATTGCCAATTTGCAATTGAACAGGCAGTCTATTTGATATAATGATAGTTTTGCCCATGAATTCAGCAGTTTTATCGTCTTTAAGTTTAAATTTCTCTAAATTTCGTCAAATTGAACCTCAATAGCAATTATAAACTCATATTTAGCGATTCCTTAAAAGATGGATAACCTGGATTACGGAATGATTGGAAATTGCCGGAGTTCTGCCCTGATTTCACGGACGGGATCCCTGGACTGGTGCTGCCTGCCAGAATTCGATTCTTCTTCTGTTTTTGCAAAATTACTGGATGAGGAAATTGGCGGGAGTTTTGAAATCCTGGTCGAAGAAGACTACCAGATTACCCAACGCTATAAAAAAGGGACTGCCCTGCTGATCACCAGATTCAGCAAAGGAGAGGATGTCTTTGAACTACGGGATTTTATGCCTCGTTACCACAAGTACAACGGTACTTACCACAGTCCTCCTGAGATCATGCGATACATCCGCCATATCTCTGGTAAACCAAAGTTTCGGGTTAAATATGATCCCAAACTGGGCTATGCCGTTGGAGAAACACATACCTATGTAAAAAACCAATTTGTTTCCAGTCTTACCCACGCGGTCAAATTTGAAACGGTGTTTTTGTACACTTCTTTTAATAAAAATGCTGTTGTGGAGGGCCGTGAACTGGAAGTTCTTAAAGATGGTTTCTTCCTTGTGGCCTATAACGAGAAGATCTTTCAGCCTACGACCAAGTCTGTTTACCTCGAGCAGGAACGCACCAAGGTATACTGGCTCAACTGGAGTAACAAAACGCCGAGCTATCAGAAATATAATTCAGCGATTAACCGGAGTGCCCTCACATTGAAACTGCTTAGCTACGATAAGACGGGGGCAGTACTGGCAGCTGCTACTACCTCCCTTCCGGAGACCATTGGAGAAGTACGCAACTGGGATTATCGTTTTTGCTGGATTAGGGATGCATCTATGGTGATCAAGGTTATGGCCAACCTCGGCCATGAAAATGTATCCAGGCGCTATTTGCAGTTTATCATCGACCTTATCCCGGAAAAGGACGAGAAGCTGCAGATCATGTATGGGATCAACAAGGAGAAAAAGCTTACTGAACACACCCTGGGGCATTTAAGAGGATATAAGGATTCAAAGCCTGTACGGATCGGTAATGCCGCGTATCGGCAAACGCAAAATGATATATACGGTATCCTGATGGATGTGATCCACCAGCAATTGGGGCGCTTTAGTACAAATATTGAGAATGGGGAGGAGCTTTGGGGTATCACCAAGGGCATAGTTTGGATCGTTGAGAAACACTGGCACGAAAAAGACAAGGGAATCTGGGAATTCCGGACTGAAGATCGGCACTTCACTTTTTCCAA
>JABDRK010000335.1 GCA_013041785.1 Eudoraea sp. | reverse complement strand
GTGGAAAGCAGGTCCAGGAAGGGAGCTAGAGCAATGTTTAAGATATCTAAATAAGAACGGTTTTGTCTTCCTTCAATATTGCCTCATTGCCAGTTTAAATTTGCCCCTAATTGCAAAATTTTCCAGCCATATTTTTCAAGGGTAACATCGTTACAGAACATTACTAAGCCTAAATTGTCATCAGGGTAAATTTGCATTATGGTAAAAAAGCCGGGACCACCTCCTGTATGCTCGAGTTTATACCCGCTTTTTTCTTTAAATATGTGCCATCCAAGCCCTCGTCTGAAGAAAAAAAGACCCTCATCATTCGCTTCTGCTACATGGCTGTCATTCGTCATTAGTTCGATGGATTTTTCTGAAAGGATGCGATGACCATCAAGTGTTCCCTTATTCAAATAAGCTCTGATCAGAAGTGATGCATCCATTACCGACCCTATTAATGCTGAAGGAGCCTCCTGGTCCGTGTAGACCCGTTCCATCCATATCCGATTGTTGGATGTTTCACGTATAAATGAGCCCATCATTAAATGAAGTAAAGGAGACATAAAACTTAAGGAAGGATGTGATCCTGCAGCTTCAACAGACTTCATTTCAGGGGTGTATACAAAGTCTGTTTGGGTCATCTCGAGCGGCTCAAGTATGTTTTGCCTGATGTAGTCCCTGTAGTCTTGCGCACTTGCCTTCTCAATAATTGCACCGAGAAGCATATAGCCTATGTTGGTATAAGCAGTGTCTTCACCGGGTTCAAACTCTAAAGTCGAGTAATCAGGAAAAATCTTTTCTATTAAGGCAGTCTGATCTAGCGCCGGGTCCCCATCATGATGTATCCATTTTACTAATTTCAAACCGCTGGCATCAGGTATTCCTGAACTATGATTTAGCAAATGCCTAATTGTTATGGTAGTCTCTTTGTCTGATGGATATTCTACTTCAAAGAAAGGGAGATACCTGGAAACGGCATCATCTAATTGAAGTTTACCTTGCTCCTGGAGTTGAAGAATGGCAATTGCAGTAGGAATTTTTGTAATGGACCACCAATGATATACCGTTTGTGGTGTGGCTTTTATTTTAAGAGGACCATCTGCCCAGCCAAAACCTTTGCTATAAACAATGCTGTCATTTTTTATAATGACCATTGAAAGGCCCGGCGGAGAACCTTTATTTACCAGTGTTTCAAGATAGGCATCAAGTTCAGTAACATCTTGAACGGAATCAGGCGGCTGAGGTATTTTTGGACCGGCAACATATACTATTAGAATTACCAATAGGATAACAGTAACCAGTCCAATTATTTTCCGTTTAGTTAACTTCAGAAATTTCATTGAATATAGTTAACCGAAATAAACCTGCGCTCCTCAGGATGTGACGCACTAAAACATTGTACAATTGCTCACAGTAAACACTTAGTTCACTGAAGGTGTGATGACAAATTTGCGAAAGTCAATTGGTCCGTGATCTCCCTGGATCATTATAGGGCCGGGCTCACCTTCCTTACTGTCAAGGGAGCCTCCTGTTATGCCAGGAATGGGGCGGTTGGAAACCACTTCAATTCCGTTATGTACAATGGTAACATGTCTTCCCACTAAGGTAATTTCATAGGTTTGCCACTCTCCGGGTTCTTTTGAGGCATTCACTGCGGGTGGAATATATCCGTAAACGCCACCGATACTTACATGATCTGCCCTTCCCTTGGAATCTTCGATCTGAATTTCATAACGGCCACGAAGGTATATTCCGCTATTACTTCCTTCAGGATACCTGAATTCTATACTGAGTTTGAAATCATTAAATTTTTGATTGGTAATCAGGTTACCCCCTTTTTCCGGGTTCACCAACATACCGTCTACCATTTTAAACTTGTTATTCTCCGGAATGATCCAGCGATCCATATTCTCGGTAAGAAGGTTGATTGGATTGCCCCACACCGGTGGTTTATCTCTTTTTAAACTTGGTGCACGAACACCGGTAAATTTAAGTTTATTCCCATCGAGCATTTTATATCCCGAAAGCTTGTCGTCTTTCAGGCTGAATTCAAAATAAATGTCATCAATATCCATCCATTGGGGGGGAATGGTAAAGTGATATTTGTCTTTCTTGGCATCATAATGCACTTCAGCAATTGGCCTTGCACTTCCCTCGTAGCCTACATAATAACCAACAAGAGTAGAAAAACCAGATAATTTAACTTCCAGCCATCCGGGAAAACCATCAGATGCCATTAGTCCATGCCTGAACATTCCGAGATTCTCTAATTGATCTTTCTCCATGAGTATAGTAAGATCCCATTTACCAATCAGCTCAGAATTACTTTCAACACGTTGTGCATACAAAGTAGAAGTACCAACTATTGCAAAAACAGTTAGAAATACGATAGTTTTTAAATTTTTCATAGTAGTATGTAGCAGATAATTAAGACGTATGTTTTTGTTAAGGTACAAATCTAATTAAAAATGAAATCAGAAAACGGATAGGTATATGCGCCAAGCAGGAATTTTACTCTCAATTAAATATGCGCATTGTTCTAGTGTATTACTTAGAAGAAATTAGTAAATCCCAAGGCGTCACAATATCCTTTATTGGGAAAGCAATTTTTGAACCTGGAATTTTCTACATATTGATTTAATACAGTCACTATCTCTTTCGGTGCTATATTTTCAATACTATCTTTCAGGGCCCTTATTTTACCGAATGAGCTTCTGTCACCTTCCGCATACCGGACAAAAGTATCATAACCCTCAGGTTTATTAAAGTTCATGGGTCCGCGTGTATTATCCATTTTTTTGTAGGGCCAGAAGGTCCAGTGGATTCCATTTTTATCTAA